>NZ_JBHYJH010000007.1:48948-128252 GCF_042740445.1 Streptomyces sp. NPDC059003
GCGTGCGGGGGCGGAGCCGCGTGCGAGGGAGCCTGCGGTCCCTTGCGGGCCGTCGTGCCCGTGCCGCCTGTCGAAGCCGACGGCGACGGCGAACCGGAGGGCGCGCGGGACGGCGGTGCCGAGGGCGACGGCGGTGGGGCCGACGCCGAAGCCGAGGGGGACGCGGAGGGTGACGGCGAGGCGGCGACGCGAGGTGACGCGGCGTCATCGGACGGCTCGGGCGCCGCGACCGAGGGCGAGGGCGAGCCAGACGGCGACACCGACGGGGACGCCTGCGCAGCTGCCGACGGCGACGCCTGCGCGGACGCCGAGCCGGACGGCGCCGGAGCCGGCCGGGCCCCCAGCGTCACCGCCGTGACCGCGGCCGCGGGCGGCGCGACCAGGGCGGCCGCACCGGCGGCGAGCGTCACCACGCCACGCGGCCAACGGAGGACACCCGCACGCCGTCTGAAGCTGTGTCGCATCGAGAGACCCCTTCACGTCGGGTGCGGCGGGCTGCACCGTCCCGTTCCAGCCGGAAAGCAAGATCTGTTTATCCGATTTTTCCGACTTGAGATGATCAAGGGCTGCGAACGAGTGAGCGGCGTGCACCGAACAGCGCAGCGGGACGGGCACACACGTGGACCCCGCCCCTGAGTCAGGGGCGGGGTCCACGTGCGCCGGGAGGCAGTCCTGGTGGGTGCGTACCGAGACCTACTGCACCGTCAGTTCGGCGATGCCCGGGTGCTCCTTGGCCCCCGCCTCACCGCGCACCGTCACCCGCACGTACCGGGCGACGCGCGGTTCGTCGACGTCGCTCCAGTGCTCTCCGTCCACGGACACCTGGATGTCGTACGACACCGGCTTGACGCTCGTCCACGTCGGGGTGACCTTCTTGACGCGGACCGGCTCGCCGAGGTCCGCCGTCAGGGTGCCGGTGGCCGCGTCCGGGACCCAGGAGGTGGCCGTGTTGCCGTCGACCGCGGCGCCCGCGTACATGCCGGGCTCCTCCGAGGAGGCCTTGGCGGGCGTGCAGCGGGCCGCGTTGTCGGTCGGGGCGAGGTCCGGGCGGCGGGTCTTGAGGACGGCCGGGGCGTCCTCGCTCACGACCTGCTTGCCCTGCGGCGTGTCGAGCGTCATCGGCTCGCCGTCGGTCAGGCGCACCGTGGTGTGCTCGGCGCCGAGCTCGACGTCGTACGTGCGGCCCTGCCAGGTGAGGCCGCGCAGCGTGACGCCGTCGGCGAGCTGCGGCGGCAGCATCGGGTCCAGGCGCAGCCGGTCCTCCCGCATCCGCATCCCGGTCAGACCGTTGGTGAACGTCTGCAGGAAGCCGCCCTTCCCGGTCAGGAAGTCGTGCGCCGGCGAGCCCGCCAGCGGGTCGTGGGCGCCCGCCTTCTCCCCGCGGGCCTCCGAGAACTGCGCGAACGGGCCGCGCACGAAGGGCCTGATGGAGCGCTCCATGTACGTGTACGTGGAGCAGCCCGGCTCGCCGATCCCGGCGGCGTCGATGGCGTGCACCGAGTCCGTCATGGCCGGGCCGTCCGGGTCGGTGCGCTGCGCGTAGTAGTCGAGCGTGGCGGCCGCGGCGCCCTCGGGCATCGGCCACTCCAGCGGGTACATCAGCAGGACCGTGTCGGCCTGCTTGATCTTGCTGCCCTGGTAGCCGTCGTACTGCTCGAAGACCTTGCGCTGCTTGTCGTACGGAATGCGGATCCTGTCGGCGATCGACGCCCACTCGGCCGGGGCCTGCTCGCCCAGGAGCCGCGCGGCGCGCGTGGCGTTGCGCAGGGCCGTGACGGCGCCCGCGTTGGTGAACACCGCGTCGTCGACGCCGTTGCTGTACTCGTCGGGCCCGGCCGTGTCCTTGATGGAGTAGCTGCCGTCGGCGTTGCGGCTGACGCGGCCCGCCCAGAACTCGGCGATGCCCTTCATCACCGGCCAGCCGCGCTCCCGCAGCCACTTCGTGTCCTTGGTGGCCAGGTAGTACTGCCAGGTGGCGAGGGAGATGTCGGCCTGGAGGTGGATCTGGGTGCGGCAGTGCGGCGGGTCCACACTGTGGCACTCCTTGGCCAGGTCGCCCGAACTGCCGCTGTTCCAGGGGTAGAAGAGCCCCTTGTAGCCGAAGTCGCGGGCGTTCTCACGGGCCTTCGCGCGCGTGCGGTAGCGGTAGTCGACCACGGACTTGGCGAGCTCGGGCCGGGTCGCGAGGAGCCCGGGGTACATCCAGGTCTCGGCGTCCCAGAAGATCAGACCCGCGTAGTTGTCGCTGGTCAGACCGGCCGGGGCGATGCTGTTCCCAGCACCCTTGCGGGTGCTGGAGAGCAGCCCGTACTGCGCGGAGCGCACCCAGGTCTGGAGCTCGCGCCGGCCGGCCACCTCGATGTCGCTGCGCCACAGGCGCGCCCAGGCCGCGCTGTGGGACTTGAGCAGGGCGTCCCAGCCGCGCTCCGCGGCGCGCCGCGACGCGGCGGTGGCGTCCTTGCGCGGGGCGCGCGAGGTGAGGGCGGTGTCGACGCCCACGTACTTGGTGAGCTCGTAGGACTCGCCGCTGCGGACCGGCAGCGTGAGCGCCTGGCGGGCCGTCAGCTTCCTGGCTCCGTCGGCCCGTTGCTCCCGTGCGTCGCGCACGCCGTGTCCGGTGCGCAGTGTGGAGGCCACGGCTCCGTCGACCTTGGTGCCGTCGGTGCGGAAGGCGACGTCCATGGTCGGCCCGGGGCGGCCGTGGCGCTCGCCGCGGGTGCGGTCCCCGCCGCCGGTCTGCTGGACGCGCCGCGCGCCGCGGCCGTCGAGCAGGTCGGTGACGGTCGCCTCGCCGCTCCAGTGCGGCCGCAGCTTCAGGCGTACGGCGCCCACGTGCGGGTTGGTGCGGTCGGCGAGCACCTCGTAGACCAGGTCGGTGCGGCGGCCGTCGGACGCCGTCCAGGTCAGGGTGGTGCGGACGAGGCCGCAGTGCAGGTTGAGGCTCTGGCGGTAGGCGGAGATCCGGCCGGGCGGCGTCGAAGAGTTGAAGGTGTCGGCGCCCGGGCCGCCGGTGCTGACCGTGAGCGGGGTCCAGGTGGGCAGCGCGGCGACGGCCTGCCGGTCCCCCGCGGTCTGCTTGTTGTGCGCGTACAGGCCGGACACGAAGGAGCCGTCGTAGCGCGGGGTGAACAGCGGCCAGCCGGTCTTGGCGTCGCTGTCGGTGTAGCCGGCCCCGTTGGGCGCCACGCGCTGCCCCAGGTAGCCGTTGCCGACGAAGGCGTGGTGGGTGTCTTCGGGGTCGATGCGGGTGCTGTCCAGCGTCCAGCCGTCGCCCTCGCGGCACTGGGTGCCCGTGGCGGACGCGGCGGACGGCTGCGAGGTGGCGGTGGCCACCGGCGGCACGGCGGCGACGAGCACTCCGGCGAGCAGCGCCGCGGACAACCGGGCGGCGTACGGCCGGGAAACCAGGGAGTACGTCATTGTTCTCCGTCATGGTGATCTGTGCGAGTCCACGGACCATAAATTTTGTGAACGATCCCCGTCAATGACCGTGCAGGAACGATCAAGTCCCGAATACAGGAAGCGGAGATTACGCCACCGGGCCGCACAGTACTCCCCCTGATCACGCTCTGGCCGGTCCGAACTGCCCGTGCCATGATCGATGGGCCAGTGGCGGCGTACTGCCGGTGCGGGAAGGGGAGCGGCTTGCGGCTCGACGGATTGCGGCTCGACGGAAAGTGCGCGGTCGTCACGGGGGCCGCCCGGGGACTCGGCCGGGCCTGCGCCGTGGCGCTCGCCGCCGAGGGCGCCGATCTGGTCCTGCTCGACATCGCGGCCGACGTGCCGTCCGTGGGCTATCCGCTCGGCACGCCGGGCCAGTTGGAGCACACCGCCGAGCTGTGCCGCGCCCAGGGCGCGGCCGTGCTGTGCGCGCACGCCGACGTCCGCGACACCGGCGCCGTCACGCGCGCCGTCGACGCGGCCCTCGCCCGCTTCGGGCAGCTCGACGTCCTCGTCAACAACGCGGGGGTCGCGGCCCCTTCGGGCAAGGCCGTACACGACATCACGGACGACGAGTGGCAGTTCATGCTGGACGTCGACCTGTCCGGGGCGTTCCGGATGACCCGGGCCGTCGTACCGGGGATGATCGCCCGCCGCTCCGGCAGCGTCGTGAACGTCTCGTCGACGGCGGGCATGGTGGGCTACCGGCACTTCGCCGGGTACGTCGCCGCCAAGCACGGACTCGTCGGCCTGACCCGGGCCTGCGCCCTCGACTACGCGCCGTTCCAGGTGCGGGTGAACGCGCTGTGCCCCGGTTCCGTGCGGGACGACGAGCGGATGGAGGGCCGCATGCTCGCCGAGATCGCCCGCTCGCTCGACGTCCCGGCGGCGGACCACGAGGCCCTGTTCACGCAGGGCCAGCCGATGAACCGGCTGATCGAGCCGGAGGACGTCGCCGCGGCCGCCGTCTGGCTGGCGTCCGACGCGTCCCGGCAGGTGACGGGCACGGTGCTGCCGGTCGACGGCGGGTTCACCACGCGGTGAGGCGGGGTGGGCACGCGATGGGGCGGGGTGAGCACGCGATGGGGCGGGGCCGGCCCACGATCGGGCGGGTTCAGCACGCGACAAGGCAGGTTCGGCACACGACGAGGGGGCCGGGGATGCGTGACGGGGCCGGTGGCGGTGGCGGTGCGGTGTTCCGGCTGCGGGCGGGCGGGGGGTTCCGGCCGCGGGCGGGCACGGCCGCGCTGCCGTCCGGGGTGCGGGTGTGGGACGAGCCGGTGCCCTACGACTCCGGATGCGCCGCGGCCGTACGGCGGCGCGAGCGGGAACTGCGGCGTCCGCCGGGGCCGTCCGCGCCGTACCGGGTGGTGCTGCTGCGGTACGCGGACGGGGTCACGGACGTGGTGGTGACGGCTCGGGGCGGGGTGGATCTGGGGGGTGTGGTGCGGGGGGCCGTGCCGGGGGTCGAGGGCGGTGCCGTGACGGATGCCCGGGGCAGCGGTGTGCCGGATGCCGGGGGCGGCGGTGTGCCGGGGGCCGAGGACTCCGTCGCGCCGGATGCCGAGGCTCCCGGCATGCCGGATGCCGAGGGCCCCGGCATGCCAAGGGCGGGGGACGCCCTCGCGCCGGACGTCTCGACCGGCGGCGCCGGGACCCCTCCCCCATGGGGCTTCGGGAGGCCGGGCTCCGGACCGGAACGGCACACCGTGGCCGTCCACTTCACCGAGCCGACCGGGGAGCGGCTCTCCCCGCTGCTGTCCGCCGCCGTGGAGTTCGTCCTCTCCCGGTACGAGGGCGGCGCACCGGACGACCACACCGTGGCCGACGCCCTGGGCGCCGGGGCGCGCGCCCGGCCCACGTCCGGCGTGGCGCTCGCCCACCCCGCTCCGGCGCCGACCGGCGGCCCGGGCGCCGACCTCATCGACCACCTGCCGTACCGGTCCCCGCCCCACCCGCTGACCATCTGCCCCGTGACCGGGCCCGACACCGGCACCCTGACGCTCCACTTCCTGCACCGCGCCGACTGGTGCGCGCCCGAAGCGGTCCAGCGCTTCGCCCGCCACCTGACGTACGCCCTGCGCCAGTTGGCGGACTCGGCTCCTGACCGCCCGCTCGCGGACCTCGAACTCCTGGACGCGGACGAGCGCGCGCACCTGCTCGCCGCGGACGCCCCCTGCGCGCCCGGCCCCCGCCAGGGGGCCACCCTGCCCGCCCTCTTCGCCGAGCAGGCCGCACGGCACCCCGACCGCCCCGCCGTCGTCTGCGACGGCGACCCCCTCACGTACCGTCAAGTGGACCTGCGCGCACGCCGGATCGCCGCCGGTCTTCGTGCCGCGGGCGCGGGTCCCGGCACCCGCGTCGGCGTGTGCCTCGACCGGTCCGCCGACCTGCCCGTGGTGCTCCTCGCGGTGCTGCGCACGGGCGCGGCGTACGTGCCGCTGGATCCGTCCCAGCCGCCGGACCGGCTGCGCTATCTGATCCGCGACGCCGCGCCCGTCCTGATGGTGGGCGGCCCGGAGCACGTACCCGACGGCCTGGAGGTGCCGCGGCACGACGTGGCCGACCTGCTCGGGGGATCCGACGAGCCCGCCCCGGACGCCGGGAGCGCCGACGACCCGGCGTACGTCATCTACACCTCCGGCTCCACGGGGAAGCCCAAGGGCGTCGTCGTGCCGCACCGCAACGTCACCGCGCTCGTCGACGCCACCGCCGACGACTTCGGCCTCACGCCCGACGACGTGTGGACCATGTTCCACTCGGCGGCGTTCGACTTCTCCGTGTGGGAGATGTGGGGCTGCCTGCTCACCGGAGGGTGCCTCGTCGTGGTGCCGTACTGGGTGTCGCGCGCGCCGGACGACTTCCGGGCGCTGCTGGCCGGGCGCGGCGTGACCGTGCTGAGCCAGACGCCGTCGGCGTTCGGTCAACTGGCACGGGCGGACGAGGAGTTCGGCCGGCGGGGCGACGGCACCGCGCTGGCGCTGCGGCTCGTCGTCTTCGGCGGGGAGCCGCTCGACACGCGCGCGCTGCTGCCGTGGTTCGACCGGCATCCGCCGAGCCGCTGCCGCCTGGTCAACATGTACGGCATCACCGAGACCACCGTGCACGTCACGGCGCACACCGTCACGCGCGCCGACGCGCTCGCCGGTTCACGGTCCGTCGGCCGCGCGCTGCCCGGCTGGCGGGTGCGTGTCGCCGACGCGCGGGGCGGGCCGCTGCCGGTCGGCGTGGCGGGCGAGATCCACGTCAGCGGCGCCGGGCTCGCCCTCGGCTACCACCAGCGGCCGGAGCTGACCGCCGAGCGCTTTGTGACCGACCCGGACACCGGCCGCCGCGGCTACCGGAGCGGCGACCGGGGGCGGCTCCTCCCGGACGGCACCCTCGAACACCTGGGGCGCCTCGACGCGCAGATCCAACTGCGCGGCTTCCGCGTGGAGTTGGGCGAGGTGCGCGCCGCGCTGCTCGACCACCCGCGGGTGCGGGACGCCGCCGTGACCGTCGCGGGGCCGGGGACGGAGAGCGCACGCCTGGACGCGTACGTCGTGCTGGCGCCGGACGCCGACGGCAGGGGCGCGCTCCCCATCGGCGCGTCCGGCGCCGGTGAGCTCGCCGCTGACATTGGGCTCGCCTCCGACATGGCGCTCGCCGCCGACATCCGGCGCGTGGCCGCCCGGTTCCTGCCGGAGTACATGGTGCCGAGCACCGTCACTCCCCTGTCCGCGCTGCCGCTCACCGCCAACGGCAAGCTGGACGCGGCCCGACTGCCGCCGCCCACCAGGGCGGTGGCGCCCGCACCCACGCAGGCATCCATGGCCGCCGGTGTCGACGAGGAGCGCGGCGCGCTGCTCCTGTCCCTCTGGGCGGACCTGTTCGATACGCCCGTCGGCCTCGACGACAACTTCTTCGCGCTCGGCGGGAACTCCCTGCTCGCCGTGCGCCTGTCCGCCGCCCTGCGCGAGCGCGCCCTGCCGGATGTGTCCGTGCGCGACCTGTATCGCGCGCCGACGGTGCGGGGCCTCCTCCAGTTCCTCACCGCCGATACCGACGGCACCGACGGCACCGACGGCGCACCCGCGCGACGCCCCACCGCCCGGCCCGCCCGCCGGGGCCGACTGCTCGACCTCCCCTAGGCCACGTCCCCGCAGGACCCAGGACACGTACCCCAGGAGCGGCATGCGTCTGACGACCGAGCACCAGCACGTCGACATCGACACCCTCGACCCCGCGTCCATCGACCTGTTCTCGCCCGCCTTCTACGCCACCGGCGACCCGCACGGCGCGTGGCGTGCGCTGCGCGCCAAGGCGCCCGTGCACTGGCAGCAGGTCGACGAGGAGCGGGGCTTCTGGTCCGTGACCCGCTACGACGACGTGTGCCAGGTGCTGCGGGACTTCCGCTCCTTCTCGTCCGAGCACGGCAACCTCCTCACCGTGCTCGGCACCAGGGACCGGGCGGGCGGCAAGATGCTCGCGGTCACCGACCCGCCGCGCCACACCGCCATCAAGCGGCAGATCAACGCGTACTTCTCCACCGCGGCGATCCAGCGGTTCGAACCGCAGCTCAGGGAGCTCGCGCGGCGCTGCGTCGCCCCGGCCGCGGCGGGCGAGCCGTTCGACCTCGCGGCCGCGACGGCCTTCTACCCGATCGCCTTCACGGCACTGCTCATGGGCATCGACCGCGCACAGTGGGCGCGCCTGAAGCGCTTCGCGTACGTGGCGATCGCCGACCAGGACCCGGGCGTGACGGAGGGCGAGAACGGCGCGGAGGCCGCCCGGCGCCTGGAGCGGGCGCACGCCGAGATCTTCGCGTACTTCATGGGCGAGATCGGCCGCGGCGACTTCGAGGACCGGGACGACCTGACGGGCGCGGTGGTGCGGGCGCAGGTCGACGACCGGCCACTCAGCCGCGAGGAGCGCATGTACAACCTCTACAGCGTGCTGCTCGGCGCGACCGTCACCACGTCCCACGCGGCCAACGCCGGGGTGCTCGCCTTCGTCGACGACCCCGAGCAGTTCCGCCGCTGGCAGGACGACGGCACCACCGACGCCCTGGTGGAAGAAGTGCTCCGCTGGTCGTCACCCGCCAACCACTTCCTGCGCCACGCACTGCACGACACGGAGATCGGCGGCGTACGCATCCGCCAGGGCGAAGCGGTCGTGGTCTGGCTCGGCTCGGCCAACCGCGACGAGTCGGCCTTCCCCGACCCCTACCGCTTCGACGTCACACGGAACCCCAACAAACACATCGCCTTCGGCGTGGGCGCCCACCGCTGCATCGGAGCCCCCATGGCCCGCCTCGCCCTCAAGGTCTTCTTCGAAGAAGTACGCGACACCGTCGACCACTTCGAGGCCGCAGGACCCGTCGAACACCTGGCGTCGAACTTCATCGCGGGCATCCGCAGCCTGCCGGTACGCACCGTCCTGAAGCCGGGGCACGCCGAGGCCCTCAGCGCGCTGTCGCCGCTGACACCGGCATGACGGGGGCACCCGGGGTCTACCCCTCCCCCGCGCCCGGGGGTGTGCACCAGTGCGTCCGCCGCCGCTCCCGATGGAGGCTGACCTCACTTCGAATCCGCCGCAGTTGAGGGAGCCCGTACCGTGTCCGTCGCTCGAACCTCGCACCGCCACCGCCGAGTCACCACAGCCGTCGTCGCCGCCACGATCCTCGCCGGGGCGGGCGTCGTCAGTGCCGGCGCCGAATCGGGGACGTCCGCCGCGCCCTCCGCCAACGCCGCCACCCAACGCGGCACCCTGCTCTCCGCCGAGTTGCTCTACACCCTCACGTCGGCCAAGGACTCCGCAGCCGAGCTCACCGCCTCCGGGTACGACCCCGGCGCCGCCGACTACGGCGTGGACGCGTACCGGCTCGTCTACCGCACCGTCGACGCGAAGGGCCAACCCGCCACCGCCAGTGGTCTTTTCACCGTCCCGCGCGGGGTTCAAGGGCGGCTGCGGACTGTCTCGTTCGCCCACGGCACCGGCGTCCACCGCGTCGACGCGCCCTCGATGCAGCGGAAGGTGTTCCTGACCGGCCCCTCCATCGCGTACGCCTCCGCGGGCTTCGCCACCGTCGCGCCCGACTACCTCGGCATGGGCACGGGCCCGGGCAAGCACCCCTGGATGGACGTGCCGTCCGAAGCCACGGCGTCCCTCGATCTGCTCCGCGCCGCCCGCCAGTTCGCCCCGCGCACCGCACGCTCCCTGGACCGTGACGTCCTGGCCACCGGCTTCTCGCAGGGCGCGTCGGCTGCGCTCGGGCTCGGCAGGGCCCTCCAGGCGGGCGAGGACCGGTACTTCAGGCTCGGCGCCCTCGCCCCGATCAGCGGGGCCTACGACTTCGGGGGTGCGGAGCTCCCGGCGCTGCTCGCGAGCGACAGTGAGCTGGAGCCGAGGTGGCGCGCGGTGTACGCCGCGTACACCTTGGTCGCCTTCGACCGCGTCCAGGATGTGTACGACAACCCGGGCGAGGTGTTCCGCGACCCTGGCGTGCAGGAGCTGTTCGACGGTATGCACACCGGCCCGCAGATGCTCAACGCGCTGCCCCGCACGCTGGACGAACTGCTGACGCCGCACGGGCGCGACCTGCTGGCCCGGCCCAGGGGCGGCCTCGCGGCCGGGCTGCGGAGGACCGACAGCGTGTGCAAGGACTGGAAGCCCAAGGCGCCGATTCGGCTCTACATGGCACAGGGCGATGAGCAGGCGACCGCCCGGAACACGGCCAACTGCGCTGCGGCCTTCCGGAAGAAGGGAGTTGGGGTGCCGGTCGTCGACCTCGGCGCCGTCGACCACCAGAAGTCACGGCACCTCGGCTCGAACGTGCAGGGAACGGCGGAGGTGGTGCACTGGTTCAGCACGCTCCGGACGGGCGGCAACCGATGACCCGCCCTCGCCGACCTCGACCTGGCGCGCGCCGCGGTCATTTCTCAGCGCGTGAGGCAGGGGGGCTCGCGAACGCGCCGTCGGCGGTGAAGGCGCGTGCGGCGAAGCGTTCGCCGATGCGGCGGTGGGTGGCGGCGTCCGGGTGGAGCTCGTCGGGCAGCGGCCGTTCCGTGGCGTCCGCCTCGCCGTAGAGGTCGCGGCCGTCGAGGTGGTGCAGGTTCGGGTCGTCGGCCGCGCGCTGTGCCACGATCCGGGCGAGTTCGTCGCGGATGACGCCGAGCGTCAGCTTGCCGCTCGCGCGCTCCGCCGGATCGCCGGTGGCCCGGAACCGGAGCTGCCCGGTGCTGAGGGTGGACGTGTCCAGGGCGCAGGGTCCCGGCGTGTCCTCATGGATGGGGCACAGGATCGGCGAGACGACCAACAGCGGTGTCGTGGGGTGGCCTTCGCGGATCGTGTCGAGGAAGCCGTGGACGGCGGGGGTGAAGGCACGCAGGCGCATCAGGTCGGCGTTGACGAGGTTGATGCCGATCTTGACGCTGATCAAGTCGGCGGAGGTGTCGCGCACTGTGCGGGCGGTGAACGGGTCGAGCAGGGCGCTGCCGCCGAAACCCAGGTTGATCAAGTCGACGTCGCCGAGCGCCGCGGCGTGTGCGGGCCAGGTGGCGCTGGGGCTCGCGGCGTCCGAGCCGTGGCTGATCGAACTGCCGTGGTGCAGCCAGGTCCTGCGCCCCCGGTCCGGTGCGGGCTCGACGGGGGCGTCGGTGCGCAGGGCGGCGAGGTGGGTGGTCTCGTTGTGGGGCAGCCAGATCTCTATGTTCTTGACGCCGTCGGGCAGGTCGGTGAAGCGGAGGGTGTCGGGCTGCCCGGCCTGGTGCTCAACGGTGCCTGTGGTCATGTCGATGGTGAGCGTGTTGCCTCCCACCGCGCTGGCCTGGCCGGTCAGGCGGCCGTCGACGAACAGGTCGTACACGCCGTCCGGGCGGGGCGGGGCGCCCACGTAGACGCGCTTGGTGGGCAGCGTGTCGAGCTCGACGGCGGTGGCCCGGGTGCGGAAGGCGAGGCGGACGCCGGAGGGCTGGGACTCGGCCATGGCCAGCTGTCCGTCGGTGTTCTGGGCGCGGGCCCAGGCGGGCAGCCGGTGCGGCAGGGCGCCGTGCTCGGTGTGCTCGACCTCGATGGCGCCGCGCAGGAGGTCGATGGTGACGGGTGTGGTGATCCAGTCGTGGGGGGTGGTGTGCATGGCCTCAACCTGTTGATCAATGGGGCGGGTTGTACATGGACTACGTGGACCGGCTCGACTACGCGGACGGCGCCGGCCAGTTCCGCAGCAGGGCGTCGAGAGCGTCAAGAACCCGCGTCCAGGTCTCCTGCGAGTCGGGGGCGCTGTGACTGAAGCCGCCCCCGAGCTCCAGGCTGACGTAGCCGTGGAAGACGCTGCCGAGGAGCCGGACGGCGTGCGTCTGGTCCGGCTCGGTCAGGTCGTAGCCGCGCAGGATCGCCCGCGTCATCTGGGCGTGCCTGCCGCCCGCACTGGCGGCGGCCTCCTCGGGGGTGAGCCGCAGTTGGGCGGCGGCGTAGCGGCCGGGGTGCTCGCGGGCGTAGTCGCGGTAGACGTTCGCCAGGGCGGCCAGGGCGTCCTTGCCGGCCCGCCCGGCCAGGGCGGCGGCGCCCCGGTCCGCGAGCTCCTCCAGGGCGAGCAGGGCGATCCTGACCTTGAGGTCCTGGGAGCTCTTCACGTGCGAGTACAGGCTCGCGACCTTGACGTCGAACCGCCGGGCGAGCGCCGAGACGGTCACCTGCTCGAAGCCGACCTCGTCGGCGAGCTCCGCCCCGGCCCGGGCCAGACGTTCAGCGGTCAGCCCTGCGCGCGCCATGCTCATCCTCTCGTTCACCTGAGAGGATTATGCAGTTACCTAAAAGCTTTAGGCAAATCATCTTCAGCTATAGGTGCCCTCCGTGGCGCTCCACTGCGCCGCGAGCCGTGCCCACGCGTCCTGGTCGTAGGGGCACCGGGGACGCAGGTTGACGCGTTCGCTCAGGAGCGTGCGCGCCAGGTCGTGGCGTCCGGCGTGCAGGGCCGCCTCGACCAGGGTCTTCTGCACGGCGTCCCGCTGGGCGTGGCTGCCGCCGAAGGTGTGGACCCGGTGCCGCAGCGGAAGCAGCAGGTCGACCGCGTCGTCGTAGCGCCCCTGCCCGTAGGCCACGAGCGCCCGGCACACCGGGAGGCCGATCTCGGCGGTCATCGGGACGTTGGAGAGCCCGGGGCGTCCCGACCCCGCGTCCCGCAGCCAGGCCTCCCGGTCGCGGATGAGCTGTTCGGCGTCGGCCAGGCGGTCGGCCCCGACGTGGGCCATGACGGCGTGGACGTCGTTGAAGGCGTAGTACGCGCCGTCGCCGCGCCGCGCCCAGGCGTCGGCGAGCGCGGGCCAGCGGCCGCCGGTGTCGACGCCCGCCAGGTAGAGGCGCCAGAGCAGGGACGCGGCGTCCAGGAGCTCCATCGCCGCCCCGGCCGAGCCGTCGTGGTGCACGGCGGCGTCGTAGACGTCCAGGACCTTGTCCGTACGGCCGGTCTCCAGGACGTACAGGGCGTAGTGCCACCAGTTGTGCACGTTCAGGTAGTTGCCGCTCGACCAGTCGTCCGCGCGGGCGTCGAGGTAGCGGATGCCGTCCTCGTACCGCCCCTGCATCTCGTAGGCGTGCACGACGGCGTGGATGCCCCACACGTCACGCGCGTTGCGTTCGACGGCGTCCAGGCCGACGCGCTCGGCCAGGGTGTAGTGCCCGGCCTCCTCCAGGCCGAACGCATACATGCCCTGGAGCAGGCCGTAGTGCGGATCGTCCGGGTCCCAGGCGGACAGCGCGCCGCCCACGCGATCGCGCAGCAGCACCGCGTTGCCGGTGAAGAAGTCGATCTGGTGGCCGACCGCGAGGGCGAGGGCGTCCTTCGGGTGCGCCACGACGAGCTCGGCGAGGACCCGGCCCGCCTGGTGCATGTCGCCGTCGAGCCAGAGGGACGCGGCCTCGACGTGCATGCGCTCACGCGGCGTCAGGTCGGCCGCGTGCACGTCCCCGCGGTACGCCTCGAAGGCCGTCGCCGCCTCGGCCGCGTCCTTCTCCTCCGTGCCGAGCAGGCCGAGGTAGGCCCCGAAGACCTGGCCCATGGCGGACCGGGGCGAGGCGTCGAGCACCGCCCGGGCCGCCGCCGCGACGTCCTCGCGGAAGTACAGCAGGTGGTCGAGCGCCTGCTCGTAGTGGAGCGCGGCGTCGGCGCCGGTGTGCGTCATCGCGTATGCGTGCCGGTCCGTGACCACTGTGTCCTCCTGCCGATTCGCCCCGTGCCGTACTGATCTCTGCCCCGTGCGAGCGCGCCCGAAGCCGTCATTCCAAGGTGAGCAAGAGCTTGGCGAGGCGGGCCGCGTTCGGCCCCGTGATCGCCTGGTAGTGGTCGCCGGGCAGCGTCGTGACCGTCACGGTGTCGGCGAGCTCCAGCCACTCCTCCGACTTGGGGGTCTCCTCGTCGGCCTCCACGAAGTGCAGTTCCACGTCGGCAGGCCGGGGCGCGTACGCCCTGGCCGCGCGCAGGGCGGCGTCGGTGATCCGGAAGCGGCGTTCCATCCCGGCCACGTCGCCGAAGCCGACCGCGCCGACGAGCCAGCGGAACACCTCGTCCACCGGCGCGGCCCACAGCTCGTCGGGCGGCGTCACGCGGACACCGGCCAGGCGCGCCACATCGCGTACGAAGCCACGCAGCTGGGCGTTGCGGGACAGCTCGGCGTCCCAGTCGAAGGCGTCGGGCGTCGCGGTGTCCACGGCGAGGACGGCGGTCACGTCGCCGCCCGCCCGCTGGTCCTGCGCGGCCATCTCGTACGCGAGGAGCCCGCCGAGCGACCAGCCCGCGTACACCACGGGGCCGTCCGTCCGCGCGCGCAGCTCCCGCACGTAGGCGGCCGCGGCCTCCGGCACGGACCGGCCCTCGGTGTCCGCCGACTCGAACGCGCACACCTGCCAGTCGCCGTCGAGCGCGGCGACGAGTTCCCGGTAGCACAGCGCGGCGCCGCCGACCGGGTGCGCGAGCGCCAGGACGGGGGTGCGGGAGCCCCGGCGCAGCCAGGTCATCGCCGCGCCCGGGTCCCGCGGGGGCGTGGCGTCGCGCGGCCCGGCGTCAGGGGTTCGCGTGGACCCGGCGGCCGTGGCGGCCTCCTCCGCGCGCCGCAGCCGTTCCGCGAAGCCGCCGACGGTCGGCACCTCCAGGAGCGTGGACATGGGGACGCGCACGCCGCGCGCCTGCTCCAGGCGGCTCATCACCTGCGCGGCGAGCAGCGAGTTGCCGCCGAGCCGGAAGAAGTCGTCGTCGACGGTCAGGTCCGGCGCGTCCAGGGCCGTGGCCCAGATGCCGGCGACGAGCCGTTCGTGCGGGGTCGTCGGGGGCGCGCCCGTGCGGCGGGCGTCGGCGCCGCCGTGCCGGGCGGCGCGGTCGGCGAGGGCGGCGCGGTCCACCTTGCCGTTGGCCGTGACGGGGAGCTCGTCGAGCACGACGTACGCGGCGGGCAGCATCGTCACCGGCAGCCGGCGCTCCGCGTGCGCGCGCAGGGCCGCGGTGAGGCCGGCGGCGTCCCGGTCCGGCGCGGCGGCGACGCAGGCGACGACGCGCCGGGCGGACTCCGCGCCGAGGACGACGGCCGCCGCCGCGCCGACGCCGTCGTGGTCGCCCAGCACCGCCTCGATCTCGGTGAGTTCGATGCGATGGCCGTTGATCTTCACCTGGTCGTCGTCGCGGCCGCGCAGTTCGATACGACCGTCGGGCAGCAGCCGGGCGCGGTCGCCGGTGCGGTAGAGCCGGGCGCCGTCCGGGCCGAACGGCGAGGGCACGAACCGGTCGGCGGTCAGCGCGGGCCGTCCGGTGTAGCCGCGGGCGAGGCCGGCGCCGCCCAGGCAGAGTTCGCCGACGACGCCGGGCGGCACGGGGCGCAGGGACGCGTCGAGGACGTACGCCGTGGTGTTGCGCACCGGGCGGCCGACGGGCAGCACGGCGGGCCCCGGACCCGGCGGCACGGGGTCGCTGGTGGAGTACACGGTCGTCTCGGTCGGCCCGTACAGCTGCCACAGCGCGCCGACGAGCGGCCGCAGGCGCCCGGCGAGCGCGGGCGCGAGGACGTCGCCGCCGGTCAGCGCGGTCAGCGTGGTGTCGCCGCGCCAGCCCGCGAGCAGCAGCATCTCCCACAGCGCGGGCGTGGCGAAGAAGACGTCGGGCCGTTGCTCGGCCAGGAACGCGGCGAGCGCGGCGCCGTCGCCGCGCCGGTGCGCCTCGCTGAGGACCAGTTCGGCGCCCGCGCCGAGGGGCAGCAGCAGCTCCAGTACGCCGATGTCGAAGGCCACCGTCGAGGCGCTGCCCATGCGCGTTCCGGGGCCGATGCCGAGGCGGTCGCGGGCGTCCCGCAGGCAGTTGGCGAGGGCGCGGTGGGTGATCCCGGCGCCTTTGGGGCGGCCGGTGGAGCCGGAGGTGTAGAGGACGTACGCGAGGGAGTCCGGGTCGGGATCCGGTCGGGGCGCCGGGGCGCCGGCGGGCCCGTCAGGTGTGGACGACGGTCCGTCGGGCGTCGGCGCGACGATTTCGACGCCCGGGTACGTCAGGTCCGGCCGGTCCGTGATCAGGGCCGTCGCCCGGGCGTCCTTCAGGGTGTACGCGTGCCGCTCCGGCGGGTGGGCCGGGTCCAGGGGCAGCAGTGCGCGGCCCGCCTTGGCGAGGGCGAGCAGCGTGGCGGGCAGGGCGCCGCGGTCGTCGAGCAGCACGCCGACGACCGGCTCGTCCGCGGCGGCGGCACGCGGCAGCCGGGCAGCGAGCGCGTCGCTCTCGCCGTCCAGCTCCGCGTAGGTGCGCGTCTGTTCGCCGTGTCGTACGGCGACCGCGTCCGGGGTGCGCGCGGCCCAGCGCCGGAAGGCGGGCACGATCCCGTCCGCCTCGTCGGTGCCGGGCAGGTCGGTGGCTGCGGCACGGCGTACGGCGTCGTGGTCGGCGCGGGTGAGCCAGGGGATGTCGGCGAGCGGCCGGTCGGGGTCCGCGACGGCGGCGGCGAGCAGCACGGGCAGGCGCGCGAGGGTGGCCGCGACGCTGTCGGCGGCGAGGATGTCCTCGTTGTAGCCGCACAGGATCTCGATGCCCTCGGCGTCCTTGAGGAGTTCGATGACGAAGTCGAACTGGAGGGACGTGCCCTCCAGGTCGAAGTCGGTGACGTCGAGGCCGGGGAGCACGGGCGGCGGCGCGTCGTCGGGGCGGTAGGAGAACGTCACCTGGACCAGCGGCGACGACGCCGGGTCGCGGCTGTGCTGGAGGGCGGCGACCAGGCGGGAGTACGGCATGTCCTGGTGGTCGAAGGCCCCGAGGACCGCGTCCCGTTCGGCCGCCACGGCCTGCCGGAACGTCATCCGTCCTTCGAGCGGGGCCCGCAGGACCAGCATGTTGATGAAGAAGCCGACGACGTCCTCGGTGCCGGGCTGCGCGCGGCCGCTGATCGGCGCGCCGACGAGCGCGTCGCGCTGACCCGTCCAGCGCCACAGCAGGACGCGGAACGCGGCGAGCAGCACGATGAAGTCCGACGCGCGCGCCCGCGCCGCGAAGTCCCGCACGGCGCGCTCGGTTTCCGGCGCGAGCCGGTCCCTGGCGACGCCGCCGAGGGCGCGTCGGCGCCGCGGCCGCGGCCGGTCGGTGACCAGGTCCACGTGGTGCGGCGCGCCGTCGAGGCGGTCCGTCCAGTACGCGGTGAGCTCGGCGAGCCGGTCCGGGTCGGCGTCGGCGCGCTGCTGGGCGGCGGCCTCGGCGTAGGTGACGGGCAGCGGGGCGAGGCGGGGCCCGCGGCCGGTGACGCGCGCGGTGTAGAGCTCGCCGAGGTCGGTGAGCGCGATGCCGACGGAGGCCGCGTCGATGACCAGGTGATGGGCGATCAGGACCAGAACGTGCTGGTCGTCGGCGATCCGGTACAGGCGGAACCGCACCGGTGGCCCGGTGCGCAGGTCGAAGGGGAGCAGCAGTTCGGCGCGGCCCGCCGCCCGCACCTCCGCGTCGTCGCGCGCGGCGGCGACCGCGAAGTCGCACCGCGCGTCGTCGTCCACGCGCTGGCGCGGGACACCGCCGACGGCGTCGAAGACGGTGCGCAGGGCGGGGTGGCGGCGGGCGAGGTCGGCGCAGGCGGCGCGCAGGGCGGGTACGTCGAGGGGGCCGCGGACGCGCAGCGCGGCCGGGACGTTGGTGAGCCCGGGCTGGTCGGTGAACACCTCCCGGTACCACAGGCTCTCCTGTTCGTGCGAGAGCGGCAGCCGCTCGGGCTGTGGGGTGCTCATGGGCGCGGGCTCCTCACGTCGCCGAGGGCGTCGCCGGCGGAGGCGTCGAGGAGGCTGAGGAGGTCCTTCGGCGACTCGGTCAGATACATGTGCCCGCCGTCCACTTCGGCCTTCCGCAGGGGCTGCGCCGTCACGCTCTGCCAGCGGTCCGCCTGCTCCCTGCTGACCAGGTGGTCCGAAGCGCCGATGACGGACGTCACCGGTAGGGGGAGCGGCGCCCGGCCGGGAGCGGGCCGGTAGTTCTCGTGCATGGCCACGTCGGCGCGCAGCACCGGCAGGATGAGGTCGCGCGCGCCGGGGTCGGCGAGCGCCGGATGGTCGTACCCGGCGAAGTCCCGCACCTGGCGCAGGAATTCCTCGTCGGGCAGCCCGGTGGCGCGCCGGGTGCGGGGCTCGTGCGGGGCCGGTGAGCCGCTGACGACGAGGTGCAGGGACCCGGGCGGCAGGGTTTCGGCGAGCTGCCGCGTCACCTCGTACGCGAGGACGGCGCCGAGGCTGTGCCCGAAGACGACGAACCGCGGATACCGCTCGGCGACGTCGAGGACCTCCGGGACGAGGTCGTCCACGGCCTCGCCGACGTCCGCGTACGGCTCCTCGTCGAGGCGTTCCTCGCGGCCGGGCAGCTGGACGGGCACGATCAGGAGCCGTTCGGACGCCTGCTCGCGCCAGGGGCGGAAGAAGGACGCTCCGGCGCCCGCGAACGGCAGGCAGATCACGGGGATGCGCTGCATGGTGGTCGGTGCCTTTCGTGGGTCAGGGCCTGGCGTGGGGCGGGGTGGGCGCCGGTCAGGCCGGGGTGGGGCGTTTTGCGCGGCGGATCCAGGACCGTTCGAGGTTGGTGACGAGGTCGGGGTGGTGCAGCAGGCGCGCCTGCTGCAGGGCGTACTCCGCCATGTACCGCCGGAACGTGTCCAGGGGCTCCTCGAACTCGTGGGTGATGCGCCGGTTCGCCACGACCGCGCTGCCGGCGAGGCGCTCCACGGACGCCTCGGCCGTGCGCTCCATCTCGTCGGGCTTGACGACGTGGTCGCAGAACAGGCGGGCCTCCGGCTCGTCGGTGCCGATGCGCAGGTCGCCGAGGATCAGCCGGCGGGTGAGCCGCGATCCGGCGAACCGCGGCAGGCGGAGGTTGGCGGCGCCCGGGATGATGCCCTCGGTCAGGGCGGGCAGGCTGACGAACCCGCCGGACGCGGCGATGACCTCGTCGAAGACGAGGAGCTGCTGGAGTCCGCCGCCGATGGCGAAGCCGTCGACGAGCGCGAGCCAGGGCTTGTCGCCGCGCAGGATCTTGCTGAGGTAGCCGAGTTCACGGCGCAGCATGAAGTCCACGAGGGAGATCCGGCCGTCGTACAGGTGGCTGAGGTTGACGCCCGCGTTGAACACGCGCCGCCCGGCGTGGCGCGGGTGGGTCATCTCGCCGCCGCGCAGGACGCCGACGCGCACCCGGTCGTCGAGCGCGACGAGGTCGACGGCGGTCTCCAGGGCCGCCACGGTGCCGTCGTCCTCGGCGTTGAGGTAGGGGAGGTTGCGTACGGTGACGAGGGCGGCCGGGCCGTCGCGCTCGACGTGGACCTGGCCGAGGTCGGCGCGCCCGGTGCGCAGGTAGCCGGGCAGGGCGGCCTCGGCGGCGCGGGTGGGCCGGAGCAGCGAGCGGACGAGGTGGGTGCCGACGTCGGGCAGGCGCAGGAAGCTCCAGAAGAGCAGGCCCTGTTCGATCTCGCGGCCCTCCTTGTCGGCCTGCCGCAGCGCGCGCTCGCCCCTCAGCTGTGCGCGGTCGGGGACCAGCCCGGGGTGGGCGTCGGCGGCGGCGTGGGCGAGGTCGGCCAGGGACGGGTGGGCGCGGCGCCCGTCGGTGAGGTCGTCGTAGAGGCGCTCCGCGTGGACGTGGAGGAAGGCCGCGCGGGCCGCCTGTCCGGCTTCGCGGACGGCGGCGGCCTCCTCGGCACGGCCGGGATCCCGTTCGGGTTTGCGGGGCAGCTCGGCGAGGCGTTCCTCGCCCGCGGCCACGTACGAGGTGAGCGCGGCGCTGTCCGCCCGGTAGTCGCCGGTGGCGCTGAGGACCGGGACGCTCCTGTGTCGCGTGGTCATCGAAGGGGCCCTTCGCAGGTCGGGGCGCGCCCGGTCGGCGCGCGGTACAGGCGGGTGGTCACGGTCGCGGGCGGCCGGGCCGTCACCAGGGCCACGGTGTGGCCGCGCGGTGCGGGCGGCCGGGTCAGGGCCAGGGCCGTGGCCGCAGGGCCCGGCCGGTGGCCGAGCGTGGCCCCGGCGGCCTTGAGCGTCGCTTCGTAGTGGGTCCAGGCGCGCCAGAACGCCGTGGGCCGCTCGTCGTCGGGCACGCCGTCGAGGTCGAGGTCCGGCAGGAAGCGGCGGGCGAGCCCGGTGACGTCGACGGCCTGGTCGTGCGACTCGACGTCCACGCCGAGCGGTCCGCTCCCGCAGAGGGCGATCACGGCCCAGGTACCGGTGGCCTGGGAGACGGAGAACGCGAGCGGCGCCGCCGCGTCGCCGAGCACGGGCTTGCCGTGCGCGTCGACGGTGAGGCGCACGTCCCGCGGCGGCACGTCCAGGCACCGGCCGAGCAGGGACCGGAGCGCGCCGCGCCGTCGTACGTAGGCGGCGCGGGCGTCGGGGTCGGTCATCTGCCGGGCGCGGGCGGCCTCTGCGGGGGCCAGTGCGGCTTCTTCGGGGGCCAGTGCGGCCATGTCGAGGCCCTGGGAACCCGGGTCGCGGCCCTGCCGGCCCACGTCGGCCGATGGGGGCTCCGGCTCGATCCACCACATGCGGACCTCGTCGGGCCCCGGCGCGTCGTGGCGCACGCGCTACAGCTCCGAGACCAGGTCGAGGTGTCCGGGCACGGCGGGCACGGTGTCGCCGCGGTGCTCCAGGAGCAGCAGGCCGCTTCCCTCCGAGTCCGGCTCCGACACGACCGTGAAGCCCGCGAAGCGGTAGGCGACCAGCATCGGCCGGTTGCGGGCGGTGGGCACGAACTCGCCGACGAGCCGGACGCCTTGGGCCCGGGAGCGCTCGATGAGGTGGTGCAGCAGGATGCCGCCGATCCCCCGCGACATGACGCGGCACGAGGCGAGGAGGAGCTTGAGCGTCCAGGTGTCCGGACCGTTCTCCAGGAGGACGAGGCCGATCGTGCCGTACGCGCCGAAGCGGTCGGTGAGCTCGGCCACCAGGAGGGTGTGCTCGGGCGAGGTGCGGAAGGCGTCGAGCTCGTCGTGGTCGTAGGTGTAGCCGGTGGCGTTCAACTGGTGGGTGCGGACCGTCAGTTCCTCGGCGCGGGCCAGGTCGCCGGGGCCCGCGCGGCGCACGGTCAGGCGCATGCCGAGGGTGGCGAGGAACTCCTCGGGGGCGCCGGTGAAGTCCCGCTCGGCGGCGGACCGCCGCTGCTCCGCCTGGTACATCAGCCGACGGCGCGCGCCGTCGGCGGTCACCGCAGCCGGGGCGAGGTCGGGGCGGGACAGGAGGGTCGGCCCGTCGGTGGCCTCGGCGACGCGTACGGCCGGGTGGGCGCTCTGCACCTCGGCGCGTTCGAACGGGTCGTCGTCGAGGAAGAGGAAGGTGTCAAGGCCGATGTTGAGCGCGTCGGCGATGCGGCGCACGGAACCGGACTTGGCGTGCCAGCCGATCTGCGGGGCGAGGAAGAACTCCCGCAGGCCCGCCTTCTCCAGGGCGGCGAGCGCGGCCTCCTCGTCGTTGCGGCTGGCCACGGACTGGAGGATGCCGCGTGCGTCCAGGGCGCGGACGGCCTCCGCGATGTCCTCGCGCGGCGCGATGGCGTCGCCGTCCTCCAGGAGGATGCCGTGCCACAGGGTGTTGTCCAGGTCCCAGACGACGCACTTCACCTGCGGCCGCGGGGCCGCGGCCGGCACCGGTCGCTCCCCGTCGGCGTACTCGCTGCTCATCGAAGCCTCTCCCCCGCTGCTCATGACGGCCTCTCCCCTCTCGGTCCAGGTGTTCCTGCTCTCGGTCCAGGTGTTCCCGCGGTGTCGAGCAGCCCGCTGCCGCGGCCGAAGCGGCCGATCGTCGACTCGCTGACCTCGGTGCCGCCCTCGATGATCTCCATGACTTTCGCGTCCCGGTAGTAACGGCCCACGGGGTGGTCCGGCGCGCAGCCCCGCGCGCCCAGGATCTGGACGGCGTCGCGGGCCGCGTCGGCCGCCGCGGTGGACGCGAAGTACTTGGCCTGCGTCGCGGCCATGGGCGCGTGCGGGCTGGCCGCGCCGAGCAGTTCGCCCGCGCGCAGCGCGAGGAGCCGTCCGGCCTCCGCGCTGACCGTCATGCGGGCGAGCAGTCGCTGCACCAGCTGGTGCTGGATCAGCTCGCGGGCCTGTGCGTGCGCTCCGGCCGCGTCCAGGCAGGCCTGGACGATGCCGATGCTGCCGCAGGCCACGCTGTAGCGGCCCAGGGTCAGCGCGGACGTGGTGAGGAAGGGGTGGGCGCGCCCCGGCCCGCCGACCAGGTGGTGGCCGGGGATCCGGCAGGACTCCAGGCGCAGTTCGGCGAGCATGGCGCCGCGGGTGCCGAGCATGCCGTGCAGCGGCTCGACGGTCAGGCCGGGCGCGGCGCGCTCGACGAGGAACGCGGTGGGCCCCTCGGGCAGGCGGGCGAAGACCAGGAACACATCGGCGAGTTGACCGAAGCTGATCCAGCGCTTCACTCCGGTGAGGAGGTAGGCGTCGCCGTCGCGCTCGGCGGTGGTGGCGACGGCCGCCGCGTCGCTGCCCGCGTCCGGCTCGCTCAGCGCGAACGCGCCGATCGCCCGGCCCGCGGCGAGCTCCGGCAGCCACCGGGCGCGCTGTTCGGCGCTGCCGCGCCGCAGCACGGTGTCGGCGACCATGTCGTGCACGGTGAGCAGGCTGCGCGTGGCGGAGCAGGCCCGGCCGAGCTCCTCGTGCAGCAGGCCGTACGCGACCGGGTCGAGGGCGCGTCCGCCGTGCTCGGCGGGCAGCAGGGACGCCAGGTATCCGGCGGCGGCCAGCTGGTCGATCAGGGCGCGGTCGACGCGCTCCTCGGTGTCGTGCCGGGCGGCCAGCGGCGCCACCGCGTCGTCGGCGAACGCCCTTACCTCGCGGTGGAGTCGGCGCTGTGGGTCGGTGAGGGTGAGTCGCACGCCGCGGCTCAGCTCTCCGGCGGCGCGGTCACCGCCGACGTCTTGCGGGTCACGAACGCCGTGACGGCGTCGACCGAGCTGAAGTGCGCGATCTCCAGCTCGTCGTTCTCCACGGTGATGCCGAAGCCGTCCTCGACGAACAGCACGAGCTGCGCCGCGAACAGCGAGTTGACGAGTCCCGCGGCGAAGATGTCCTCGTCGTCGGCGATGGTGCGGGCCAGCGAGGTCCGCAGGTACTCCCTGGTCCGCTCGCGGATCCGCTCCGGTGTCACGGGCACGCTCATCGTTGTCCTCTCACTGAAGTCAATGAAGTCAATGAAGTCGCTGAAGTCGCTGAAGTCGCTGAAGTCGCCGAAGGTTCGGGGGACGGGCCGGGTGGGGGGTCAGGCCGGCGTCGCGTACGTGAAGAAGCCACGGCCGCTCTTGCGGCCCAGGTGTCCGGCGTCGACCATGCGCCGCAGCAGCGGGCACGGGCGGTACTTGCTGTCGCCGAAGGAGTCGTGGAGCATCTCGATGCTGCGCAGCACGGTGTCCAGGCCGATCAGGTCGGCGGTCGCGAGCATGCCCATGCTGTGTCCGAAGCAGGACGTGAAGATCCGGTCGATCTCGGCGGGCTCGGCGACGCGCTCCTGCACGAGGAACGCGGCCTCGTTGACGGCGAGCATCAGGACCCGGTTGGAGACGAATCCCGGCGAGTCGTCGACGAGGATGCCCTCCTTGCCCATCTGCGCGAGCAGCGTCCGGGCCCGCTGGATGGTGGCGTCGGTGGTGTGCTCGCCGCGGATCATCTCGACGACGGGCTTGAGCGGTACGGGGTTCATGAAGTGCATGCCGAGTACGTCGCCGGGGCGGCCCGTGCGGCTCGCGAGCCGGGTCACGGGGATGCAGGAGGTGTTCGCGGCGACGGTGGTGCCGGGCGCGCAGATCGTGTCGATGAGCGCGTACACCTCGCTCTTGACGTCCCAGTCCTCGGTGGTGTTCTCGACGACGAAGTCGGCGGCGGCCAGGCGCTGGTAGTCGGTGGTCGGCTCGATGCGGGCGAGCACCGCCGCGTCGTCGGGGCGGTCCGCGTCGCGCGGTCCGCCGAGCAGCCTGGCCATGCGCAGGTCGCGGCGTACGCTCCGCAGCGCGGCGTCCAGGACGTCGTCGGCGGTGTCCACGAGGACGACGTGGTGGTCCGTCGCGGCCAGGCTCTGCGCGACGCCGCGCCCGATGGTCCCCGCCCCCACGACCGCCACCGTCTTGATGGTCATTTCTGAGCCTTCCCCTCCGTCTGTTCCGTCTGTTCCGGCTGGTCCTTCTGGTCCTTCCGGTCCGTCCGGTCTCCGGTTCCGAGCACGGCGGCGATGTCCGCGAGGAGCCGGCCGGGGTCCGTGTAGAGATAGAAGTGGTCGCCCGGGTAGAGCGTGATGACGACGCCGGAGGCGGCGCAGCCCTCCCAGTCGTGCAGTTCGTCGGGCGGTACGACGGTGTCGTCGGTGCCGCCGAAGGCGTACAGCGGACCGTCGAGCGGCACCGGCTCCGCGCGCTCGTGCCGCGCGCCGAGGGTCAGATCGGCGCGTACGGCGTCGAGGACCGACCGGACGTACGCGGTGTGCCTGAGAAGGCCCTCCGGCATGCCGCCGGTGGCGCGCAGCCAGTCGAGCAGGCCCGCGTCGTCGCGCTCGTGGACCGGCTCGGTCCGGGTGGTCCTGTGGGGTGCGCGGGCCGAGGAGACGAGCACGGCGCGCGGTGGCGCGATGCCGTTCCGGGCGATGCGCAGGGCGAGTTCGTACGCGAGGAGGCCGCCGAAGCTGTGCCCGAACAGCGCGTACGGCCCGTCGAACTCGTCGGCGAGCGCCGTGACGAGCGTCTCGGCCAGGGCGTCCAGGTCGTCGGGGAGCGGCTCGGTGCGGCGGGTGCCGCGGCCCGGCAGTTCGACCGGGGCCATCTCCAGGCCCGCGGGCAGGTGCGGCCGCCACACCGAGAAGGCGCCGGCCGCGCCGCCCGCCTGCGGGAAGCACAGCAGCCGCACCTTGGGCTCGTCCGGGTCGCCCGCGGCGAGCCGCCCGGTGATCCACCGAGGGGCCGTGCCGGTGGTCGTGCCGGTGGCGGTCGTACCTGTCCTGCTCGCCGTACTCGCCGTGGTCGTCGTGCGGGTAAGGCCCGTGGTGTCGCTCATGATGTCCTGCTCTCCGCGTCCGTTGCCGCCAGGTCGGTCATCGCCCGGTAGAGGGGACGGCTGATGAGCAGGCTGGTGGCGACCATGAGGAGCCCGCCGACGACGATCGGCGTGCGCAGCCCGAACCCTCCGGCGAGCGCGCCGCCGAGGAGGCCGCCGAGCGGGATCGTGCCCCACGTGACCAGTTGGTCCACGCTCATCACTCGGCCCATCAGGGCGTTGGGGATCACCTTCTGCTGCGCCGAGATCCCCACGACGTTCGACAGCATCGCGGCGAACCCGAAGGCGGCGCTAGCCGCGCCCGCGACATAGGGGTCGTGCGAGAGACCGATCCCGGTCGTGCCGACGCCGTGCAGGAGCATCGCGCCGACGACCAGCTTCGCGTCGTCGACGACCGCGCGGAGCCGGGAGATGAGCAGGCTGCACAGGACGGCGCCGACGGCCGCGGTGCTCCACAGCACGCCGTACGCCCAGCCCTCGACGTCGAGCAGCTCACCGGCAAACAGCACGAAGATGGACGTGGTCATGGCGCGCGACAGATTGGCCACGCCGAAGGCGAGGACAAGGGTGCGGACGAACTCGTTCTCCCAGACCCAGCGCAGGCCCTGGGCGGCGGAGGCCCAGATGGACTCTTTCTCCTGCGTCGCCGCCTCCGTCTGCGCGTCCCCCCGTGTCGCTGCCCCCGCCTCCGCTGCCACCCCGTCCGACGACCCGTCCGCGTCCGGCCTGAAGTCCCCCACCAGGCCCACCAGGAGCACCGCTCCGACCGCGTAGCTGACCGCGTCCACCGCGAACGGCGCGGCGAAGGCGACGGCGACCAGGAAGCCGCCGAGGGGCGGGCCGATCATCTCCTTGGCCATGATGGTGGCGCCGAACAGGCGGGCGTTCGCCAGCGGAAGGCGGTCCTTGGGGACCAGGCTCGGCAGCATGCTCGGCGACGCGGCCGAGAACAGCACCTCGCACGACGTCAGGGTGAACACGAGGACGTACAGGGCGACGATCGGCGGCGTCCCGAACGCCGCCCACACGGTGAAGCCGCCCACCACGGCGGCGCGCACGAGCTGCACGCGGACCATCACGGTCTTGCGGTTGACGCGGTCGACGAGCGCGCCGCCGATGAGCGAGAGCAGCAGCCAGGGCAGGCCCGACGCGACGACGACCCCCGCCACCAGCATGGGGTTGTCCGTGATGGACGCGGCGAGCAGCGGAAGGGCCGTCAGGCGCAGTCCGTCGCCCAGGTCGGAGATGACCGTCGCCGACCACAGCCGCTTGTAGTTCGGGCCGAGGTCGCCGAAGAACCCCGAAGAATCCCGCACGGAATTCCGCGGGATTCCCTCGTCGGCCTCGTCATGGGTCTCGGCTTCGTTATGGGTCATTTCTTCCCAACTCGCATCTGGACTCGTATCTGGCCCCTGTCGATGCGCCCGTGCGACACTGGGCACACATAACGAAAGAAGGTGCCGATGGCTGCTATTTCCGGAATCTGCACACTGCTGCCCGAGAAGCGGATCCCCGTCACCGAACTCGACGAGCTCGGCGAACTGACCGACGCGGACCGCCAGTTGATCACATCGCTCGGCGTGGCGGCAGTGCGCGACGCGGGCGAGGCGTCGGCGACGGACCTCGCGGCGCGCGCCGCGGGCCGGCTGCTCGAAACGCACCGCGGGCTGCTCCCCGAGCCGGGTGCGTTCATCCTCGTCGGCGGCCGGTTCCCGGAGCTGCTCATGGCGTCGGACGCCACCCGCGTGCAGCGCGACATCGGCCTCAAGGGCGGGATGGCGCTGGGGGTTTCGGAGCTCGGCTGCGTCTCGGTGTCGGCGGCCCTGATGGTGGCGCGTGGGCTGCTCGCCGCCGATCCGGGGCTGCCCGGCGTGCTGCTCGCGCACGGCAGCAGGCCGCCGGGACCGCGCCGCTTCCGCAGGCCGGTCACGGTCAACGGTGACGGAGCCATGGCTCTCTACCTCTCACGCGAAGGGCCGCTGAGGATTCTCGACCTGGCCCTGGAGACCAACGGCGAATACTGGGACCTGTTCCAGGTCGACTATGTGGGCCGTCCTTACGATTCCTGGCAGGAGGTGTGCGCCGACATCAGGCGATACTCCTTCTCCCTCGCCGTGGAGAGCAAGAAGCGTTTCGCGCGCCTCATCGACGAGTTGCTCGCCCGCCAGGGGAAATCCCTGGAGGACGTCGACCATTTCGTCATGCAGAACATCTCCTCGGGCGCCTTCGACTTCTACGAGCAGGCCTTCGACATCTCCATCGCCGACACCTGCCGCCGCAACCTCCGCGAGTACGGCCATCTGGGCTCGACGGACATCGCGCTGAACCTGCGGACGGGTGTGGAGGAGAAGGAGTTCCTGCCCGGCGACCTCGTCCTGGTGCTCAACAACGCGCCGGTCGCGGCGTGGAGCACGATGCTCATCGAGGTCACCGAGCCGCTGCCCGCCCCCTCCTGACAGCGGGTCAGCCCGCGGCCTCGTCCATCCGCCGCCGCAGGCTCAGCGGGCGCATGTCCGTCCACACCTCGTCGACATGGGCGAGGCATGCGTCCTTGGGCCCCGCGAAGCCGTCCTTCCGCCATCCGGCGGGGACCTCGCGGTCGGCGGGCCAGATCGAGTACTGCTCCTCGTCGTTGAGGACGACGACGTACTGAGGTCCGTCGGTGTACTCGGGTCCGTCGGTGTTGTCCGTCATGTCCCGTGTCTCCTCCGCTGGTTGTCGTATCCGTGCCGTTGCCGGGTGTCGTGTCCGTGCCGTTGCGGGATGTCGTGATCACCGCGTGTCCTCCGGTGTCGCGAGCGCCCTGCGGTCCAGCTTTCCGCTCGCGGTGAGCGGGAGGCGGCCGCGCCAGACGTAGCCGCCCGGCAGCATGTGGGCGGGCAGCCGCTCGGCGAGCAGGGCCCGCAGCTCGTCCTCGGTGTCCTGGCCCCGCTCGCCCACGAGGTGGGCCACCAGACGCTGGTCCCCGGCGCGCGCCTCCGTGACGGTGACCGCCGCGCCGCGCACCGCGGGGTGCTCGGTGAGCAGGGCTTCGATCTCGCCGGGCTCGATGCGCAGGCCCCGCAGCTTCACCTGGTCGTCGACCCGGCCCAGGTACTCGACGGCCCCGCCCTCGACGACCCGGCACCGGTCGCCCGACCGGTAGAGGCGCTCACCGGGCGGGCCGAACGGCGACGGCACGAACCGCCGCGCGGTCAGGCCCGGGCTCCGCACATAGCCGCGGGCGAGCCCGGGTCCGGCCAGATAGAGCTCGCCGGGGACGCCGAGGGGGCAGGGCCGCATCCGCTCGTCCAGGACGTACAGGCGCGCGTTGGCGATCGGCACGCCGATCGGCACGCTCGGGCAGGGGCTGTCCTTGCGGCAGTCCCAGGCGCTGACCTCGATGGACGCCTCGGTCGGCCCGTACAGGTTCAGCAGGCGCGCCGAGGTGGCCGCCACCGCCGCCGCCCGCAGGTCCTGCGGCAGCGCCTCGCCGCTGCACGCGAGGCGCCGCACGCCGCGCAGCGCGCCGGGCCCTGCCGCCGCGAGGAACTCGCGCAGCATCGACGGCACGAAGTGCACGTCCGTGACCGCGTGCCGCTCGATCACGTCCGCGATGTGGAAGGGGTCGCGGTGCCCGCCAGGCTCGGCGAGGACCAGCGTCGCCCCGAAGGCCAGCGGCGAGAAGAGCTCCGGCACGGACACGTCGAAGCTGAACGGCGTCTTCTGCAGGACGCGGTCGTCGCCGTCGAGCGGGTCGGTCTCCTGCCCCCACAGGATTCGGTTCACAACGCCTCGGTGCGGGACGACCACGCCCTTGGGCGTCCCCGTCGAGCCCGAGGTGTACATGACGTACGCGGGGTTGTCGGGGTGGGGCCCGGCGGGCAGCGGTGCGTCGTCGCCCGGCGTGGGGCCGAGGTCCGCGAGCGACACCGACAGATGCGGGACGTCCGCCATGGAGTCGGCGGGGACCGCTCCCGGGCCGTCCACGACGAGCCGCGCGCCGCTGTCCGAGACCATGAACTCCAGCCGCCGCGCCGGGTGTTCGGGGTCCAGGGGCAGATACGCGGCGCCCGCGTACAGCACGCCGAGCAGCGCCACGACGAGCTCCGCCGAGCGCTCGGCGCACACGCCGACGACGGTCTCGGGTCCGGCCCCGCGCTCGCGGAGCCGCAGCGCGAGCCGTCGCGCGTACGTGTCGAGGTCCCGGTAGCTCAGCCGCTGCTCGCCGAGGACCACGGCGGTGCGGTCCGGGACCTGGCGGGCCCGGTCCTGGACGAGCGTGGCCAGCGTGGCGTCCTGGTCGCGGTCGCGCGCCGTGTCGTTGTGGTCGTGCACCAGCGTGCGGCGTTCGGCGTCGTCCATCAGCGGCAGGTCGCCGAGCGGGGTGTCACCGGACCGCGCGGCCGCGTCGAGCAGCGTCCGCCACCGCTCCACCAGACGTTTGGCGGTACGCGGCCGGAACCGGTCGGCGTCGAACAGCACGGCACCGCGCGGCCCGTCGTCCCCCGCGCGCACCCGCCACAGCGCGTCGAGCCGCCCGTACGGGGTGTCGAGCCCACCCGCGGCGGCCACGCCGTCACCGACTTCGACGGCAACGGAGAAGCGGGGATTCCGCCAGGCCGGGCCACCGACTGACGTGGAGCCCCCGGCCGGGGCGGACGCCTGAGCGGGCAGGAGCCGTGCCGCGCCCAGCGCCGTCTCCGCCCGGTCGATCAGCTCGGCGGCGCCGATGCCGCCCCCGGTGTCGACGCGGACGGCGCGGCAGTCGTCCTCCCCGGCGTGCCGCAGGCCGACCGTCACCTCGGGCTCGCCGGTGAGCCGGGCGAGCAGCGCCGCCACGCTCGCGAGGACTCCGGCCACGGGGACGTCCGCCCGGTCGGAGGGGCGCCGCAGGAGCGCGGTCGTCCCGGGCGCGAGGCGGTAGGGCCGTACCGTCGTCGCGCCGGTCGGCTCGTCGGGGGCGGCGCGGTCCGGCAGGAGTTCGGCGCGCGGGCCGTCGGCGGGGGCGGGGGCTGGAGCCGCCTCCGGGGCCGCCGCGGCGTCCGAGGCGGCGGCCCCCGGCAGCGCGGCGAGGACGTCGTCGTCGGCACCGGTGAGCGGACCGTGCAGCGTCACCTCCGCACCCTGCTCGGCGAGTTGACGGGCCACGCCCTCCGCGAGCGCGGCGTCACCCGCGTCGTCCGCGAAGCCGATCAGGTGGTACGGTCCGTCCGGCCGTACGCCCCTCAGGGCCGCCACCGCGTCCGCGGCCGTCCCGGCGACCACCGCGTACACCGGGGCCCGCCCGACGAGGCGCCGTACGAAGTCGTGGTGGGCGAGCGGCGCGGCCTCGGCACGGGCCAGGCAGAACACGGGCGGGCCGTCGCCGCGCCCCTGGACGAGCACCACCGCCGGGACCGGCCCACCCCCAGCGACCCCGCCGCCCACCCGCGCGCCCAACTCCCGCACCGTCCGGTGGTCGAACATCACGCTCACCGGGAGCCGGACGCCGTGCCGCCTGCGGACCTCGCTGAGGATCCGCATCACCAGGAGCGAGTGGCCGCCGATGGCGAAGAAGTCCTCGTGGCGGCCGACCTCTCGGCCGAGTACGTCCGCCCAGATGTCCATCAGGGACGCTTCGACGAGGTTCGCCGGACGCCCGCCCGTCGCGCCGGACGCCTCGTCGTGCCCGCGCGGTGCGCCGTCGGCGGGCGCCCGCCACACCTCGATCCCGCCGCCGGACGCCACCCGCGCCCGCTCCCCCGTACGCCGAAGGCGCGCCCCCGGCTCCGGGCCGAAGGGATCGGGCGGGAAGTCCCGTGCCGTGTCGCCGCCGCGCTCCGCGTACCCGACGCCGACCAGCGCCCCGCCCACGTACAACTCGCCCGGCACGCCCGGCGGCAGGGGTTCGAGCGCGCCGTCCAGGACGTACCGCGTGGTGCCGGGCGCGGGCGGGCCGAGCCGCGTCCAGCCGGACGCGGAACCCTCGGCGGGCGCACCACCGCAGCGCGCCGCGTCCGCGAGGAACCCGCCGAGCGAACCGCCCGCGGACGCCGCGGCGAACGCGACATCGGGCGCGGCACCGGACACGGCGCACGCCACCGCCCGATGATCGAGCACAAGCCGCCCACCCGCGGTCTCCACCACGACGGCAGGACCCGTCGGCTCCACCACGACGGCAGGCCCCGTCGGCTCCACCTCGGCGGCGGCCACACCCCCCGTACCCCGCGACCGCGCACCCGCCCCCAGCGCAAGCACCTCCCCGGGCCACGGCAGCGCCGCCGGTGCCCCCTCCCCCGCGACCAGCAGCACCGCGCCACCCCGCTCCAGCGCCACCGCCTGCTCCGCGTACGACGCGGCAAGCTCGCACGGCGCGTACACCGCGCCCACGGACAGGACGGCGAGCAGCGCGACGACGGCGTCCCGGCCACCGGCGAGCCCGGCGACCGTGTCCCCCGGGCGCACCCCCGCAGCGCGCAGCGCGGCCGCCACCCGCCCCACCTCGTCGCGCGGGACCCCGGCGAACAGCTCCGGCACGACCGTCCGCGGCGCGCCCACCGCGGCGGACCCCGCGAGCAGCTCACGCCGCAGGGCGCCGCCCACCACCGGAATTCCGGAGAGCCGCCGCCCGGGGTCCGCCGCGACCGCTTCGAGGAGCGTCAGGAAGCAGTCGGCGAGCCGGGCGATCTCCTCCTCGTCGAAGAGGTCCACGCTGTATTCGAGCACCGCGGGCAGCTCGGCCCTGCCGTCGTACTCCCACACGGCCACGAGCAGATCCCACTTGGCGATGCCGGGCGGCAGGCCCGCGAACATCTCCTCGCGGTCCGGGTGGTACTCCAGGCCGGGGCCGATGTCACGGGCGTTCTCCGGCAGGTTCTGGTGGACGTAGGCGATCTGGAACAGCGGGTGGCGGGAGCGGTCGCGCGGGACCTTCAGGTCCTCCACGAGCATCGCGAACGGCAGCTCGTCGTGGTCGAGGGCGCCGATCACCGTCTCCCGGACCCGGGCCAGGGCCTCCAGGAACGTGGGGTCGCCGCCGAGGTCGGTGCGCAGCGGCACGGCGTTGTTGAAGTAGCCGATGAGCTCGAGGACGTCGGGGCTGCCGCGCCCGGCCGTGGTGGTGCCGACGACGATGTCGTCCCGGCCGCTGTAGCGGGCGAGCAGGGTCTTGAGCGACGTGAGCATCGTCGTGAACAGCGTGCAGCGGGCGGTCGAGCTGAGCGAGCGGAGGCGGGCCATCAGCGCGGCCGGAATCGTGAAGTAGTGGTGCGCGCCCCGGCCCGAGGGCTGTGCGGGGCGCGGCTTGCCGCCGGGCAGTTCGGTGGGTACGGAGCCCGCGAGCTGTCCGCGCCAGTAGCGCAGGAGTTCGCCGCGCCGCGCGCCGCTGAGCCGGTCGCGCTGCCACAGGGCGAAGTCCAGGTAGCTCGCGGGGAGTTCGGGCAGGTCGGGGGTGCGGCCGAGGAGCGCGGCGGTGTACAGCTCCCACAGGTCGCGGTCCAGGACGGCCGGGGTCCAGCCGTCGTACACCGAGTGGTGGGCGACGAGGAGCAGGATGTGGTCGTCGGGGGCGAGCCGCACGAGGAGCTTGCGGAACAGCGGGCCGTTCGCCAGGTCCATCGGCTCGACGGCCCGCGCGCGCAGGCGCCGGGTGGCCTCCGCGAACCGCTCGTCCGGATCGGCAAGACGCGTCAGGTCGACGACGTCGAGGTCGTCCTCGCTGACGGGCCGCAGCGCGATGCGCGGCTCACCCGCCACGTCCACGTAGTGCGTGCGCAGCACCTGGTGGCGCCGTTCCAGGGCGGCGAGCGCGGTCCGGATCGCCCGCTCGTCGAGGGTGCCGCGCAGGTGCAGGTCGACGGGGACGTTGTAGAGCGGCAGGCCCGGCATGAGCTGGTCGAGGAACCACAGGGACTCCTGGCCGTGGCTCGGCAGATACGGCTCCTGGCGGGCGGCGCGCGGGATCCCGCCGTCGGAGGGCACGGGACGTGCGGCGCCGGCGTGGGCCGCCGCGGCGAGCGCGGCCACGGTGTTGTGCTCGTACAGGGCCGTCAGCGGCAGCCGCACGCCGAAGCGTTCGTTGATGCGGCTGAGGACGGCGAGGCCGAGGACGGAGTTGCCGCCGAGCTCGAAGTAGTCGGCGTCGCTGTCGATGCCGGGGATCTTCAGGACGGACTCCCAGATCGCGGCCACCTCGCGCTCGGCGTCGCGCCGGGTGGTGCCGGGGGCGGCCGCCGGTTCCGCCGTGCCGTCGGCCTCCGGTGCGGGACGGGCGGCGGCCCGCACCTGCGGCCAGCAGCGGGTCCGCGCGAACGGGTACGTGGGCAGCTCCACGCGGCGCCGCGGCACGCCCTCGTACCAGGCCTCCCAGTCGACGGCGGCCCCGGCCTCGTACAGCGCCGCCGCGTTCCGTACGACGGCGTCGGCGTCGTGGGCCGTCCACGGGTGGTGGCCTTCGCCCTGGAAGGCGGCGCCCGCGTCGCCGAGTACGCAGAACCGGGTGGGTTCCTCGCCGGTGAGCCGGGCGATGACGGCACGGGCCTTGCCGTCGGTGCCGGACGGGTCGGCGGGCGGGGTCGCGGCGGCCTCCGCGAGGGCTTCGGCGGGCGGGAGTTCGCCGCGCACGGCCCGGGCGAGGGAGCGGCCGCGGCCCACGCCGAGCACCGGTCCGGCCGCGAGGCCGAGGGAGCGCAGGAGCACGGCGGTGGCGTAGGCGTGCCGGAAGGCGGCCGGAGCGTCGCCGCCGCACTCCTCCCAGGCCCTTTGGTACGCCGGGTACGTGTCCCCGAGCGAAGGGGCGCCCTGGACCGCGTCACCGGGGTCGCCGATGACCAGGGCGACGCGGTGGGGCGGGGTCGCGGTCGCCGCGCGCGTGCCCGCGGCCAGCCCGTCGCGCGCCCGCCGCAGGCCGTCGTCGAGGGCATCGGCGTCCGGTACGGGGAAGGCGACGCGGTAGGCGTGGTCGGCGCGGCCCGAGTTCAGCACGAACAGGGCGTCCGGCAGCGGCAGTTCACCGGCGTGCACCTTCGGCGAGAGGTCGGCGAGCGCCGACAGGCGGCGGGCGAGGGCGGCGGGCGACTTCGCGGAGACGGTGGCCAGATCGGGCCGGGCGGCAGCGACCGACACAACAGACGCCGCGCGTGGCGGCTGCGTGCGTGGCGGCTCCTCCACCACGACGTGGACATTGGTGCCGGTGAGGCTGAACGAGCTCACCCCTGCCAGCATCGTGGCCCCGTCCGGGCCCCGCCACTCGCGCGCGGCGGTGTTGACGTACAACGGCTCGCCGTGAGCGGCCAGTTGCGGGTTCGGCTGTTCGAAGTGCAGCGACGGGTAGAGCGTACGGAAGCGGACGCTCAGGATCGCCTTGATGAGCCCGGCGATGCCCGCGGCGTGGTCGAGGTGGCCGAGGTTGGTCTTCACCGAGCCGAGGGCGCAGGCGTGCCGTGGCGCGCCCGCGGCGCTCAGCACCCGCTGTGCCGCCTCCAGTTCGATCATGTCGCCGAGCCGGGTGCCCGAGCCGTGGCCCTCCAGGACGCTCATCCGGCGCGGGTCGAGCCCGGCGGAGCGCCAGGCGTCCCCGATGACCTCGGCCTGCGCGGCGGGTCCGGGTGCCGAAAGGCCCGTGGAGCGGCCGCCGTTGTGGTTGACGCCGATGCCGCGGATGACGGCGTGGACGGTGTCGCCGTCGGCGAGCGCCCGGTCGAGGAGCTTGAGGACGAGCAGGCCGCCGCCCTCACCCTGGCAGGTGCCCGCGGCCGCCGCGTCGAAGGCACGGCAGCGCCCGCCCGCGGCCATGACCTCCGGGAACGCCTCGGCCTCGCGCTGTTCGAGGGGCACGATGTGCAGGCTCAGGCCCCCGGCGACGGCCACGCCCACCGAGCCGTGCGCCAGCTCGCGGCACGCGTAGTGCAGCGCGACGAGCGAGCTGGAGCAGCCGGTGTCGAGCCCCGCGACCGGCCCGCCGAAGCCGAGCGTGTGCGCGATCCGCCCGGCGAGCGCCGGTGAGGCCGTGCCGAGCATGGTGAGCAGGTCGTCCTCGCCGACGAGCCGGGCGTACTCGGGGCGCGGGGCGCTGAGGAAGAGGCCGCAGCGGCGCGCGCGGAGTTCGGCGAGGCCGTATCCGGCGTTCTCGACGGCCGCCCACGCCAGCTGCAGGGTGAGGCGCTGGTGCGGGTCCATCGCCTCGGCCTCGGCGGGCGTGATGCCGAAGAACTCGCGGTCGAACTCGTCGATGCCCGTCAGGGTCGCCATCTGCGGATAGCGGCCGTCCGGGTCGAGCCCGGCGAGCGCGAGGCGTCCCGCAGGGACCGGGCCGACGCCGTCGTGGCCCTTGCGCAGCAGCTCGTGGAGTTCCTCGACGGTGTCGGCGTCGGGGAGGCGTACGGCCATGCCGATGACGGCGACGGGCGCGAAGGGCGCGGCCGGGGACGCGCTGGGGGACGCGGCCTGCGGGGAGGACATCGCGGTGGGGCTCCTTCCGTACGGGGTGGGGGCGGCGGGGCCGTGCGCGTCAGAGGTCCAGGCTCGGCTCCGCCTCCGTGCCCGTGGGTGCGCGGCGCTCGATCTCGGCCGCGATGTCGGCGATCGTCGTGTGCTCGAAGAGGTCGACCAGGGACAGGTCGGCTGCCGGGAACAGCTGGTGGATCCGGTCGAAGAGGGCGGCGAGCAGCAGGGAGTTGCCGCCGACGTCGAAGAACCGGACGTCGCGCGCGACGCCGGGCACGCCGAGGACCTCGTGCCAGATGTCCCGGACGACGCCCTCGGTGGAGGTGGGCCCGACCGTGCCGGCGCCCGCGTCGCCCTCCGGCTCCCCGTACCGCGGCGCCGGCAGGCGCGCGCGGTCGACCTTGCCGTTCACGGTGAGCGGCATCGTGTCGAGGCGCACGAAGGCGGCCGGGACCATGTACTCGGGCAGCGCGCCGCGCAGCAGGGCCCGCAGGTCGTCGTCGGACGCCGAAGGACCGTCGTCGGGGACGAGGTGGGCGACGAGCGCGCGGCCGCCGGGCGCGTCGTCCCGCACGGTCACGGCGGCCTCGCGCACACCTGGATGGCTGGTCAGGACGGTCTCGACCTCGCCGGTCTCGATGCGGTAGCCGCGGACCTTGACCTGGCCGTCGATGCGTCCGACGAACTCGATGCCGCCGTCCGGCAGCCGCCGCACGAGGTCGCCGGTGCGGTAGAGGCGCCCGCCGTGCGGCCCGAACGGGTCGGGCACGAAGTGCTCGGCGGTCAGGGCGGGCCTGCCGTGGTAGCCGCGGGCGAGCCCGTCGCCGCCGAGCCACAGCTCGCCGGGCGCGCCGACGGGCACCAGGCGGAACGACTCGTCCATGACGTAGGCGCGGGTGTTGGCGATGGGCGTGCCGATGGGGACGGTGGCGCGCGCCGGGTCGACGGCGGTGAGCTGTCGCGCGGTCGCGAACAGGGTGCACTCGGTGGGGCCGTAGACGTGCACGAACCGGTCCCCGTCCAGGTACGGCAGGAGCCGGTGCGCGTGGCGCGGGGACAGCACGTCGCCGCCGACGAGCAGCTGCCGCACGCCGCTGAGCTCGTCCGGGAACTCGTCGGCCGCGACGTGCAGCTGCGGCGAGATCAGCAGCAGCGTCGTGACCGGGTAGCGCTTGAGCGCGTCCCGCAGCACGTCGGGGAACGGCAGGTCGGGCTGCGGCAGCGCGACCGCGCCGCCGTTCAGGAGCGGACCCCACACTTCGAGCAGCGAGGCGTCGAACGACAGCGGCGACAGCTGCAGATGCACTTCGCCGGGGCCGAGTTCGGCGTAGTCGGCGCCCTTCACCAGGCGGGCAAGGGCGCGGTGGGAGACGCCGATGCCCTTGGGCACGCCGGTGGAGCCCGAGGTGTAGATGATGTACGCGAGGTTCTCGGCGTCGCCCGTCGGCAGGGGCTCGGCCGGCTCCGCGTCCGGGGTCTCCGGCTCGTCCGCGTCGACGCGCACCACGGGCACCGCCACGTCCGCGAACCGCTCGGCGAGGTGCGCGGCGGTCAGGACGACGCGCGCGCCCGCGTCCCGTACGCAGAACACGAGCCGGTCGGCCGGGTGCGAGCGCGTGAGGGGCAGATAGGCGCCCTGGGCCTTGAGGGTGGCGAGCACGGCGACGAGCAGGTCCACGGACCGTTCGAGGCAGATGCCGACGGGGGTCTCCGGGCCGACGCCGAGGGCGCGCAGGCGGCGGGCGAGCCGGTCGGCGCGCTCGTCGAGCGCACGGTAGGTGAGCGTGCCGTCGGCGGTGAGGACCGCGGGCGCGTCGGGTGCGGCGCGGACCTGCTCCGCGAAGAGCTCGGCGGTCGTGGCGCGGCGCGGGAAGTCCCGTGCGGTGTCGTTCCACAGGGTGAGGTGGCGCCGCCGCTCGTCCGGCGGGACCGGGTCGAGGGCCGAGAGGCGGGTGCCGGGCTCCCGGGCCGCGGCCTTCAGGAGGTGGACGTACTGCTCGGCGAGCGCGGCCATGACGGGCGGGTCGAACAGGTCCGCGTCGTACTCAAGGAATCCGGAGAGCCCCACGCCCTCGCCGCCCGCCTCGCCCTCGTCGAACAGGACCAGGGCCACGTCGAACTTGGAGATGCCCAGGTGCAGGTCGACGTGGGTGAGCCGGGCGCCGTCGAGGGCGACGCCGTCCGTGGGGCGCTCCTCCAGCGAGAACACCGTCTGGAACAGCGGGTTGCGGCTCAGGTCGCGCTCGGGCGCCAGCTCCTCGACGAGCCGCGAGAACGGCAGCTCGACGCGGTCCACGGCGTCGAGGACCTGCGCCCGCACCCGCGCCACCAGGTCGCGGAACGCCGGGTCGTCGCCGGAGTCGACGCGGAAGACCGCGTGGTTCACGAACAGGCCGATGACGCCTTCGAGTTGCGGCAGCGCGCGATTGCCGAACGGCACGCCGACACAGAGGTCGTCGCGGCGCGCGTACCGCACGAGGAGCGCGTGGTACGCGGCGTACACGACGGAGAACAGCGTGGTGTGCTCGGCGCGCGCGAACTCCCGCAGCGCGGCCGTCACGTCGGCGGGCACGGTGAAGCGGTGCTCCAGGCCCCGGTGGCCCTGCACGGCGGGCCGCGCGCGGTCCGTGGGCAGTTCGAGCACCCCGGCGTCCGCGAGCCGGTCGCGCCAGTACGCGGCGAGCTCCGCCTGTACGCCGCCGTCGAGCCGCTGCCGCTGCCAGTCCGCGAAGTCCGCGTACTGCAACGGCAGTTCGGGCAGGCCGGCGTCCCGCCCCGCCGCCGCGGCGTCGTAGAGCGCGGCGAACTCCCGCCACAGCACCCCCTCCGACCAGCCGTCGAACACCATGTGGTGCACGACCACCAGGACCAGGTGCTCGTGCGCGCCGGACCGCAGGATCCGCACCCGCACCAGTGGCCCGCGCAGCACGTCGAACGGCACCCCGGCCAGCTCCTCGGCCCGCGCGACCAGGTCGTCCGACGCCGTGTCGAGCACCTCGAAGTCGAGCGTGACCGGGTCGCCGGGGCCGAGGTCCTCGACGAGCTGGGTGAGCTCGCCGTCGCGCCAGGAGAAGGAGGTGCGCAGGGTCTCGTGGCGGCGCACGAGCTCCTCGAACGCCCGCCGGGCCACGCCCGGGTCGAAGGGGCCTTCGACGCGTACGGCGGGGTGCATGGTGTACGTGGCGGACGGCTCCCCGAGCTGTTCGATCAGCCACAGGCCGCGCTGGGCGGCGGAGGCGGGGAGCTCGATGAACTGCCGTTCGTGCGGGGTCATTTCACTCCTCCAGAAGATCCGGCGGACCCGGCAGACCCGGCAGACCCGGCGGACCCGGGCGGCTCGGGCGCGGGCAGGTCGAGCGCGGCGCGGCGGCGCCGGGCGATGCGGGTGGGTGCGGCCGGGACGCCTCCGGTCGCGGGCCGGGCGGTGAGACGCGCGGCGAGCGCGTGGGCGGTGCGGGTCTCGAAGACGTCGCGCACGACGACCGTGCCGAGGCCGCGGGCCTGGATGCCGGACGCGATCCGGACGGCGAGCAGGGACGTGCCGCCGAGCCGGAAGAAGTCCTCGCGGCCGGTCAGGGGCGCGCCGAAGGCGTCCGACCAGATCTCGGTCAGGGTGGCGGCGAGGGCCGGGTCGGCGGGCGTGCCGTCATCGGCCGCCGGGGCCCTCGCCTCCGACACATCCAAGGCGGCCGCCGAGACGGACACCGACGGCGCGCTCGCCGCCGTGCCGCGCTGCCAGGCGCCCGCCGTCGGCGCGGGCGTGCGCGACAGCGGCAGGTCGGGCCGGTCCGCCACGACGCCGAGGAGCCGGGCGAAGTCGGCGGCCAGCGCGGCGCCCGTGTCGTGGTCGAACAGGTCGGCGTCCAGGCACACGAACACCTCAAGGGTGTCGCCGTCGTCGTGGACCTCGGCGCTGACGTCCATGAAGGAGGTGCCGACGGGCAGCCGCACGCGCTCCGCGCGCAGCCCGGTGAGCTCGGGGACCGGTTCGCGGACCGCCATGGTGAACATCGCCTGGAACAGCGGGTTGCGGCCCAGGTCCCGCGCGGGCGCCAGCTCCTCCACGAGCCGGGAGAAGGGCAGTTCGGCGTGGTCGACGGCGTCGAGGAACTCGCCGCGCACCCGCCCGACGAGGTCGCGGAACGACGGGTCGTCGTCGGCGCGCGGACGCAGCACCACCGTGTTGAGGAAGAGGCCGACGACGCCCTCGCTGCCGGGCAGGGTGCGATGGCTGAGCGGGACGCCCACGCAGACGTCGCCCTGGCGGGCGTACCGCACGAGCAGCGCGTGGTACGCGGCGTACACGACGCAGAACGGGGTCGTGCGCTCCTTGCGCGCCAACGTCCGTAGCGCACCCGCCAGTTCGCCGGGCACGGTGAAGCGGTGCTCGTGGCCGCGGTGCCGCTGCACGGGGAGCCTGGCCCGGTCGGCGGGCAGGTCGAGGACCGGGGCGCCGTCGAGCCGGGCACGCCAGTACGCGACCAGCTCGTGGGGCACGCCGTCGGCGAGCCGTGCGCGCTGCCGCTCGGCGAAGTCGGCGTACCGCGGCGGAGGTGCGTCGAGCCCGGCGTCGCGCCCGGCGGCCCCGGCGTCGTACAGCGCGCCGAACTCGCGCCACAGCAGCGCCTCCGACCAGCCGTCGAACACCATGTGGTGCACGGCGAGAAGGAGCAGGTGCTCGCGCTCACCGGCCCGCAGGACCCGCACCCGCACCAGCGGCCCCTGCCGCACGTCGAACGGCTCCGCGGCCAGCTCGCGCGCCCGCGCCACCAGGCCGTCCCGCGGCACGTCGGTCACCGCGAAGTCCAGGGCGGCTTCGGGGTCGTCGGTGACGATCCGCACCGGGTGGCCGTCGGGGCCCTCCGGGAAGCGGCTGCGCAGCGCGTCGTGGCGGGCGACGATCCGGGTGAGGGCGGCGCGGGCCGCCGCGAGGTCCAGCGGGCCGTGCAGGAGCAGCGCGGACTCGATGGTGTAGACGGACGTGGCGAGCCCGCTCCGCTCGATGATCCACATCCACTCCTCCTGCGGGGAGGGGCGTTGGAGACCGGACATCGTGTGTGCTCCCCAGGTGGTCGACGGGTGGTCAGCCGCGTTTGAGCGCGGCGGCGAGCTCGGTGGGCGTGGGGCAGTCGAACACCGCGCGCAGCGGCAGCGTCGTGCCGAACGTCTCGGTGACCTTGGCCAGCAGGGACATGGCGAGCAGGGAGTGCCCGCCGAGCTCGAAGAAGTCGTCCCGCACGCCCACCGGGCGCCCGGCGGCGAGGACTTCGGTGAACAGGCGCGCCATCTCCGCCTCCGTCCCGTCGCCGGGCCCGGCGTCGGCCTCGGTCGGCTCCCCGCCGTAGCGTGGCGCGGGCAGCGCGGCGCGGTCGAGCTTTCCGGACGCGGTGGTCGGGAAGGCGTCGAGGACGACGTACGCGCTGGGCAGCATGGGGGCGGGGAGGGTGCGGGCGAGCGCGTCGCGCAGGCCCGCGGGGGTGCCGTGGGGGCCGGTGCCGTGCAGGGTCAGGTACGCGACGAGCCTGCGGTCTCCGGGGCCGTGCTCCCGGGCGACGACCACGGCCCGCGCCACGCCGTCCTGTGCCGTCAGCGCCGCCTCGACCTCGCCGAGCTCGACCCGGAATCCGCGGATCTTCACCTGGTGGTCGAGGCGCCCGAGGAAGTCGAGCTCGCCGTCGGCGAGGTGCCGCACCAGGTCGCCGGTGCGGTACAGGCGGCCGCCGGGCGGTCCGAACGGGTCGGGCACGAACCGCTCGGCGGTCAGGGCGGGGCGGTTCAGATAGCCGCGGGCGAGCCCGGCGCCGCCGATGTGCAGCTCGCCCGGTGTGCCGGGCGGCACCGGCCGCAGTGCCTGATCGAGGACGTACAGGCGGGTGTTGGCGATGGGCCTGCCGATCGGCGCCCTGCCGTCGGCCCGCTCCCCGACCCGCCAGTGGCTCACCTCCACGGATGCCTCGGTGGGCCCGTACAGGTTGTGCACGGCGACGTCCGGGCCGAGCGCGGCGAGCACGGTGTCCGCGAGGTCGCGGTCGAGGGCCTCGCCGCTGAGCACTAGCAGCTTGAGGCCACGCAGCGCGGGCAGCTTCCCCGCCGCCGCGAACGCCCGCAGCGTCGACGGCACGAAGTGCGCGACCCGCACGCTCTCGCCCTCGATGAGCCGGGCGAGGTGGTCGGGGTCGCCGTGCAGGCCCGGCTCGGCGAACACGAGCGTGCCGCCGCTGGTGAGCGGCCAGAAGAGCTCCCACACGGACACGTCGAAGGTGACGGGCGTCTTCTGCAGCACGCGCAGGCCCGGCTCGGGCGGCGTCAGACGGCGGGTCCAGCGCAGCCGGTTGACCACGGAGCGGTGGGCGACCTGGACGCCTTTGGGCCGGCCGGTGGAGCCGGAGGTGTAGATGACGTACGCGGCGTCGTCGGGGCGGGCCGTGGGGGCGTCCGGTGCGGTGGCCCGCTCGGCGGGGGCGGTGGGCGGGGCGTCCAGGAGCAGCGTGTCGACGCCGTCGGGCAGCGCCGCGGACTCCTCGCGCCCGGTCACGGCCACGGCCGCCGCGCTGTCCTGGAGCATCCAGCCGATCCGTGCGCGCGGCTGGCCCGGGTCGAGCGGCAGATAGGCGGCGCCGGTGGCGAGGACGCCGAGCAGGGCGGCGGGCAGTGCGGGGCCGCGCCGCAGGCACACGGCGACGACCCGGCCCGGCCCCGCGCCGCGGGCCCGCAGGGCGGCGGCGATGTCAGCGGCCCAGTCGACGAGTTCGCGGTACGTGAGCTCACCGCCCGCCCCGCGGCAGGCGGGCGCGTCCGGGGTGCGCGCGGCCCGGTCCCACACCAGGTCGGTGAGGGTGGTGTCCGGCACGGGCTCGGCGGTGTCGTTCCACGCGCCGAGGACGTGGGCGCGCTCGCGCTCGGGCAGGACCGGGACGCGCGAGAGCGGGAGGTCCGCCGCGTCGGGCAGCGCCCGCAGGACGGTCTCCAGGCGCTCCGCGATCCGTACGGCGGTCGCGTGCTCGAACAGCGCCGAGCGGTACTCCAGGGTGATGCCGAGCCCGGCGCCGCCGCCCACCTCCGGCGGCTCGGTGACGTAGAAGGTGAGGTCGAAGATGGCGGCGCCGGTGTGCAGCGGCAGGCCGGTCGCGCGCAGCCCGCGCAGGTCGAGCCGGGCGTGCCCCTCGTCCTGGACCACCATCACGTCGAACAGCGGTGAGCGCCCCGGAAGGCGCGGCGGCGCGAGCTCCTCGACGAGGCGCTGCATCGGCACCCGGTGGCGCACGGCGAGCCGCACGGTGTCGTGCACGCGGGCGACGAGTTCACGGACCGTCGGGTCGCCGTCGAGGTCGCCGCGCAGGACGAGCGTGTCCGCGAAGAAGCCGACGACGTCCGCGCGCGCCGCGTCCCGCAGGGAGACGGGCGCGCCGACCGCGATGTCCGTCTGCCCGCTCATACGGGCGAGCAGGGTCTGCACGGCGGCGAGCACGACGGTGTACAGGGACGTGCCGGTACGCGCCGCCAACTGCCGCAGCGCCACGGCCGTCTCGGCCCCGACCGTCAGGTGGTGCACCCCGCCCGCGTGATCGAGCGCGGCGGTACGGGCCCGGTCCGTGGGCAGGTCGAGCGGCCGCAGTCCGTCCAGGCGGCGGCGCCAGTGGGCGAGCGCGCCGGAGTCCCCGGCGGCCTCCCGCTCCTCCCTGCGGAGTTGGCGTACGGCGAAGTCCCGGTGGGCGGCCTCCGCGCGCGCCGGGTCCGGGGGCGGGCCGCCGTCGAGCGCGGTGGCGTACGCGTCCGCGAGGTCCCGCAGCACGGTGGCGAGCGACGCGCCGTCCACGGCCAGGTGGGAGAACGCGAGGCCCAGGACGTGCTCGTCGTCGCCGGTACGCAGCAGCAGCGCGCGCAGGAGCGGGCCGCGCGCCAGGTCGAAGGGCTGCCGCGCGAGCTCCTGGAGCCGGGCATCGACCAGGTCCGCGCGCTCCGCCCGCGCCGCCTGCTCTGCCTGCGCCGCCGTGTCGCGGAGGTCGTGCACGGCCAGCGGGGCTGCGGCGTCGTCCGCGGCGAGGACCCGTCCGGCCGGGCGCCCCCGCACGCTGGTCGCGACGGTGCGCAACGCCGGGTGCCGGACGGTCAGTTCGCGCAGCGCGGCCGCGAGGGCGGTGGCGTCGAGGGGGCCGGTGACGCGGTAGGCGTACGGCAGGACGTAGCGGGGGCTCTCCGGTGCGAGGCGGTCGAGGAAGAGGAGTCGGCGCTGCGCCGAGGTGAGGGGGATGTGATCGGGCAGGACCCCGGCCGCCTCGCCCTCCCCCGCGTCGGGCGCCCCGGACTCCGCACTCCCCGCGGTCGTCCGCCCCTGCCCCTGCCCCCTCTCCACTGCCCGTGCGAGTTCCGCGACCGTGCCGGTCTCGAAGACGGTGGCGACCGGCAGCTCGATGTCCGCGCGGGCGCGGAGCTCCGCCGTGACGCTCATGGCCGTCAGGGAGTTCCCGCCGAGGCTGACGAAGCCGTCGTCCGCGCCGACGGGGGCGATGCCGAGGGTTCGCGACCAGATGTCGGCCACCAGTCGCTCGGCGGCGGTGCGCGGGGCGATGTACGGCGTAGTGAGGCGGGGGCGGAGTCCGGACGGGGCAGGCAGGGCGCGGCGGTCGACCTTGCCGCCCGCGGTCAGGGGCAGTTCGGGCAGGAGCACGTACGCGCTGGGCAGCATGTGGCTCGCGAGACGGTCGGTGAGGTAGGCGCGCAGCGAGTCGTCGGTCAGGGGCGGCTGCCGGTCGGGGCCCGGGACAGATCTCGACTCCGATTCCGGCTCGGGCTCGGGCCCCGGCTCCGGCTCCGGCTCCGGCTCCGGCTCCGGCACCAGCCTGAGCTCCGGCCCCAGCTCCGGCCTGGGCTCCGGCTCCGGCCTCGGCGCCAACTCCGGCCCCGGCCTGGGCCCCGTCTCCGGCTCCAACTCCGGCTCCGGATCCGGATCCAACTCCGGCTCCGGATCCGGCCCCAGCCTGGGCTCCGGCTCCGGCCCCAGCCCCGGCCTGGGCTCCGGCCCCAGCTCCGACCTCGGCTCCGGCCCCAGCTCCAGCCTCGGCGCCAACTCCGGCTCCGGCTCCGGCTCCAACTCCGGCTCCAACTCCGGCTCCAGCCCCAGCTCCGGCCCCAGCCCCGGCCTGGGCTCCGGCCCCAGCTCCGACCTCGGCTCCAGCTCCAGCCCCAGCCTCTGCGCCAACTCCGGCCCCGGCTCCGGGACGACGTACGCGACGAGGCGTGGCGTGCCGTCCGGGCCGGCCGGCCATGCCGTGGCCGCCGCGCGGGCCACGCGCGGGTGGGCGCGCAGCGCGGCCTCGACCTCCGCGAGCTCCACGCGGGCGCCACGGATCTTGACCTGGTGGTCGGCCCGCCCTCGGTACTCCAGGCTGCCGTCCGGGAGGCGCCGGGCCAGGTCGCCCGTGCGGTAGAGGCGTGCCCCCGGCCGGTCGGGCGAGGGGTCGGGCACGAAGGCGGCCGCGGTGGCGCCGGGCCGGTGCAGATAGCCGCGGGCCAGGCCCCGGCCGCCGACGCAGATCTCCCCGGTCTCGCCGGGCGCGACCAGGGCCGGTACGTCGGTCCGCAGGAGCCGCACGTACGCGCCCGGGATCGGCTCCCCGAGCGGCACCCGCTCCCGCCGCGCGTCATCCGCGCCGACGTCGTGCCAGGTCACGTCGGCGGCCGCCTCGGACATGCCGTACACGTTGACGAGCCGGGCGTCCGGGAGGCGGCGCCGGAACTCCGCGGCGAGGGCGGCGGGCAGCTCCTCGCCGCTGCACAGCCAGCGCGTGAGGCGGACGGGCGGCTCGGCGCCGGCGGCGAGCGCGTCCAGGAGCGACCGCAGCAGGGAGGGGACGAGGACCAGGCGGCCGCAGCCGGTCTCGTCCAGAAAGCGCAGCAGCAGCCGCGGATCGCGCGCCGCCGATTCCGGGACGACGGCAAGAGTGGCGCCCGCGCAGAGCGGAGCGAGAATTTCCCAGACGGCGTCCACGAAGTCGGGAGATGTCCGCTGTGCGGCGATCTCCCCGGCTTCGAATGGGTAATACGTGTCAATCCAGTGAAGACAATTGAGGATTCCCCGATGAGTACCGAGAACTCCTTTCGGGACACCGGTCGAACCGGATGTCCGCACAATGCAGGCGAGCTGGTCCTGATGCCCTCCCGCATTCTCGGGTGAAACGTCCCTGCCGACCTCCGCGCACTCCGGCTCGCATCGGACAACGGCCGTATTCATACCCACGAATCGCGCCGCCAACCGCGTGTCCGTGAGGACGGCTACGGGGCGGGCCCCGGCGAGGAACGCCCGTACGTGGGCGGCGGGTTGGGCCGGGTCTGCCAGGAGGAACGCGCCTCCTGCCCGGAGGGTGGCCAGCATCGCCACGACGAGGTCGGTGCCGCGTGGCAGGTGGATGCCGACGGGGGTGTCGGGGCCGACGCCCAACTCCCTCAGCCGCCCGGCCAGTTGTCTGGACCGGTGATTCAGCTCGCGATAGGTGGTGGCGTCGCCGTCATTCAGGACGGCGATTCGGTCCGGGGTCCTTGCCGCCCATTCCTCGAATAGGACGTGCACGCCGACGGGTTCGCCCATGACCGCCCTCCCCCATGTCGGTTGCTTGATCAAAGTAACCACGGGGGCCGCGGGGCGTCAATGAGGCGTCGGGAAGGTGGAGTTACCCGAATTCCCCCACGAGGCGCCCGGCCCCGCCGGGAATAGCCCGTCCGGCGTTTGAGGACGAGGCGCGCAGCGCCGGATAAAAGGGGGCCCAGGGGGCGGAGCCCCCTGCCCGCGGCGGAGCCGCTGATTGATACAGCGGGAAGCGGCGGGAATGGGGAGAGCCCCCGCCAGGGTTACCCTCGTACCCGCCCCAGCGACCCGCACGCGAGGTGAACGAGACGATGCGCATCGGCGAACTGGCCCGCCGCACGGGCGTGAGCGAACGCTCACTGCGCTACTACGAGAAGCAGGACCTCCTGTCATCGGAGCGCACCCCCGGCGGCCACCGCGACTACCCGGACTCCGCGGTGGACCGCGTCATCCGCATCCAGGAGCTGTACGCCGCGGGCCTGCACAGCACGAAGATCGCCCAGCTTTTGCCCTGCATGCGGGACACGGACGGCGGCCCCTCCGAGATCGCCACGCCGCTCCTCGTGTCGGAGCTCAGCGCGGAGCGGGACCGCATCAACCGCCAGATCACCGACCTGATCCGGTCCCGCGAGGTCCTGGACGACGTGATCGACGCGGCCGCCGACCGCTCCCGGCAGGCCGCGCCCACCGGCTGAGGGACAGCGGCACGAGGAGCGGCGGCGTCGCCAGGATCAGCAGCCCGGCGGCCGCGATCGCGGTGCGCGGCCCGGTGACGGCGGCGAGCAGGCCCCAGAGCCCGGTCAGGACCGCGACGGCCGCCTTGCTGCTGACCGACCACGCCGTCAGGGTGCGGGCGACCAGGTCCGCCGGGGTGTGTTCGAGGCGGTAGGTGACGTACACCGGGTTGAACACCCCCATGCAGGTGATCATCCCGAGTTCCACGGCCATGACGAGCACGATCCCGCCCGCGCCCGGGCCGACCGCGGCGAGGCCGATGAGCCAGCACACCCGCAGCACCCCGGCCGTCCGCAGGACCTCCCGCCGCCCGAACCGCGCGACGAGCCGTGGGCTGAGCCGCGACCCGATCAGGCCGCCGGCGCAGGGCGCGGCGAAGGCGAGCCCGTACTGCCAGGGCGCGAACCCGAGGTCGCCGAGCATCAGGACGGCCAGCGGCGGCGATGCCGCCATGATCAGACCGCTGACGAGGACCGTGTTGAGGAACAGCGGGCGCAGCACCGGGCTGGCCAGGATGTGGCGCCACCCGTCGAGCAGTTCGCCCGCGCGCAGCCGCGGCGCCGCGTCCGCGCGCACGGGGCGCGGCTCGGCGCCGCCGATCGCCCGGATCCCCGCCGCCGAGAGGAGGTAGCTGACCGCGTCGGCCACCACGGTCAGGACCGGGCCGAAGAGCCCGATCGCGGCCCCGCCGAGCGGCGGTCCGAGCATGGTGGCGGTCCATGCCGTCGCCTCGAACCGGCCGTTCGCGGCCAGCAGGTCCCGCGGCCCGACGAGCGCCTTCAGGCAGGCGCCGCTCGCCGCGTTGAAGGTGATGTCGGCCGCCGCGACGACGACCGACACCACCAGGAGTTGTACGAAGCTGAGGCAACCGAGGGCGTACGCGGCGGGCACGCTCAGGAGCGTCGCGCACCGGGTGAGGTCCATCGCGACCATCACCGGCCGCTTGCGGCGGAACTCCACCCACGGGCCGAGCGGCACCGCCACCGCCGCCCCCACCGCGAGCCCCGCGGCCGCGAGCGCCGCCACCTCGGACGGCCCGGCGTCGAGCACGAGGATCGCGATCAGGGGAAACGCGTCGAAGGCGAGCCGCGTACCGAACGCACTGACCGCGTACGCCGCCCACAGCCACCGGAAGCCGCGCCCCAGCGACCGCCCGTCCTTCATGCACCGCACCCCTCGTCGACCGACGACATCCGACGGCGTTCGGCGACATTCAAGTGAGCGAGCCGGTGGCTGATCAAACAACTACGGCATCCGCACGCTACAACCAGTGGTTGTGGGTCTAGGGTGACCGGTATGGATCTCGACGCCGTGCGCACCTTCGTCGCCGTGGCGGACACGGGGCAGTTCCAGGAAGCGGCGGCCCAGTTGTCGGTCACGCAGCAGGCGGCCTCCAAGCGCGTCGCCTCGCTGGAGAAGAGCCTGGGTGTGCGGCTGTTCACACGCACCGCGCGCGGGGCGCGGCTCAGCATCGACGGGCAGGCGTTCCTGCCGCACGCCCGCGCGCTCCTCCAGGCCGCGGAGCGGGCCGCGGCGTCCGTGCGGCCCGGCAGCCGTGCGCTGCGCGTCGACGTGATCGGGCGGCGGCTCGCGCCCGCGGAGCTGCTGCGCGACTTCCACCGGGCGCGGCCCGGGACCGACCTCGACGTGGTGACGCTCTTCGACGCGGACGCGGCCGTCGCCGCCGTCAGGTCCGGCACGATCGACGCGTCGTTCCGCGCCGTCACCGTGCCCGGGCACCGGCTCCCCGACGGCGTCGAGACCGCCCGGGTCCACGACGAGCCCCTCCAGCTCCTCACCGGACCGCGGCACGCGTTCGCCACCGCCCGCGCGGTGACGCCCGCGCGGCTCGCCGGGCACCGGATCTGGATGCCCGGCATCGTCCACGGCACGGAGTGGGCGGCGTACTACGACGAGTTGGCCGCCGCGTTCGGGCTCACCATCGAGGTGACGGGTCCCGACTTCGGCACCGAGCCGCTCCTCGACACGATCGCCGACTCACCGGTGCTCGCGACCTTCGTGGGCGCGGGAACGCGCCTGGTCTGGCCGGCCGGCCAGGATCTGCGGCGCGTCCCGGTGCACGACCCGACGCCGGTCTACCCGCACTCGCTGATCTGGCGCGGCGACAACCCGCACCCCGCGCTCGCCGCGCTCCGCGCCCATCTCGGCACCGCGCGTCCCGGCACGGGGACGTGGACACCGGTCTGGGCGCGGTGACTGCCGAGTGACCGGTGACTGCTGGGCGACGGCTAGAGGACAGGCGCCCGCGGTCCGTTCGGTGCCTCCTGGCGCCGGTCCACCACGGACCGCGCGACCTCGGAGACCTCGTCCTGCGACAGCTGCCGATAGCCGTCCTCGGTGACGAGGGCCACCAGCGGGTAGAGGCGGCGCGTGAGGTCGGGGCCGCCCGTGGCCGTGTCGTCGTCGGCGGCGTCGTACAGCGCCTGGACGGCCGCGAGGACGATGTCGTGCTCGGACATGCCCTCGCGGTAGAGCTTCTTCAGGGAGCCGCGGGCGTAGACCGAGCCCGAGCCGGTGGCGGCGATGCCCCGCTCCTCGCTGCGGCCGCCGGTGACGTCGTACGTGAAGACGCGCCCCGCGCCCCGGTCCAGGTCGTACCCGGCGAACAGCGGGACCACGGCGAGGCCCTGCATCGCCATGGCGAGGTTGCCGCGGACCAGGGTGGTCAGGCGGTTCGCCTTGCCGACCAGGGACAGGGCGGTGCCCTCGATCTTCTCGTGGTGCTCCAGTTCGAGCTGGAAGAGCTTGATGAGCTCCACGGCGAGTCCCGCCGTGCCCGCGATGGCTATGGCCGAGTGGCCGTCGGCGGGGAAGACCTTGTCGTACTCCCGGTGCGCGATGACGTTGCCCATCGTCAGACGGCGGTCGCCCGCGACCAGGACGCCGTCCGCGTACGTGGCGGCGACGATCGTGGTGCCGTGCGGGGCGTCGAAGCCATCGTGCGGCGTCGGCAGGGAGCGGTTGGCGGGCAGCAGATCCGGTGCGTGCGCCGCGAGGAAGTCGACGAAGGACGAGGTCTCGGGAGCCATGAAGGCGGGCGGGAGACCGCCCGTGCCGTGCGAGCCGTTGTTCATGTTCCCTCCCGGGCCTGCCGCCGCGTGTCCGGCGGACGACGGATCTTGGGCGCACCCTACCCGCCGCCCCCAAATACCTAACCCCGGGCCGGAGTTGCCGGACGCACACCGGCCCGTAACAGGACGGGGCCGTCGGCAAGCCGGTCCGTACCGACCGCTTGACGGCCCTTCGCGTCTGCCGTAAATCCAGTAGAAGCACATCGGGTCTGTGAGCGCTCTCAGCCTTCACTTCCCGATAACAGATTGTCATGCACGCACCATGTCCTGAACTCCCCCCACTCGAAGCGATGTGATGACAGTGCACCCCCTCCCCCGGCGCCGCCGCGCGGCGCTCTGCGCGCTCTCCCTGGTCTGTTGCGCCCTGGCCGTGACCCCCGCGGGCGCGTCGGCCGCACCCGCGCCGCGCCCCGCCGGAGCCCTGGCGTTCTCCGACGACTTCAACGGGCCCGCGGGGTCGGCGGTCGACGGCGGCAAGTGGCAGACCGAGACCGGCGACAACGTGAACAACCACGAGCGGCAGTACTACACGTCCGGCACCAAGAACGCCGCGCTCGACGGCCAGGGCAACCTGGTCATCACCGCGCGCAAGGAGAACCCGGCCAACTACCAGTGCTGGTACGGCCGGTGCGAGTACACCTCGGCGCGGCTCAACACCGCGGGCAGGTTCACGCAGACGTACGGCCGCGTCGAGGCCCGCATGAAGGTGCCCCGGGGGCAGGGCATGTGGCCCGCGTTCTGGATGCTCGGCGCCGACATCGGCAGCGTGGGCTGGCCGAACTGCGGCGAGATCGACGTGATGGAGAACGTCGGCTTCGAGCCCGGCACCGTCCACGGCACGCTGCACGGCCCCGGGTACTCCGGCTCGGGCGGGATCGGCGCCGCGTACACGCTGCCCGGCGGCGAGGCGTTCGCGGACAGGTTCCACACGTTCGCGGTGGACTGGTCGCCGAACAAGGTCACCTGGTCCGTCGACGGACGCGTCTACCAGACCCGCACCCCGGCCGACCTCGGCGGCAGGCAGTGGGCGTTCAACAAGCCCTTCTTCCTGATCCTGAACCTCGCGGTCGGCGGCTACTGGCCCGGCGACCCGGACGGCAGCACGGTGTTCCCGCAGCGGCTGACCGTGGACTACGTCCGCGTCAGCTGACGGCGGTGCACCCCCGATGACTTGGCGAAACATCCCGTGCGGTGCAGGATGCCCGCATGAAGAGTGACCTTTTCTCGAAGCAGCACCTGGCGGAGCCCGCCACCGCCCCGGGCATGACCGTGCAGAACTCCAAGTCCCTCAGGTACGTCGTGAACGGCGAGATGCTGGCGCGGCAGGGCGCGATGATCGCCTACCGCGGGAATCTCCAGTTCGAGCGCAAGAGCCAAGGCGTGGGCGGCATGCTCAAGCGTGCGGTCACGGGTGAGGGTCTGCCGCTGATGACCGTGCGCGGCCAGGGCGAGGCGTGGTTCGCGCACGAGGCGCACAGTGTGTTCGTCGTCGACGTGGAGCCGGGCGACGCGCTCACGATCAACGGGCGCAACGTGCTGTGCTTCGACGCGTCCCTGAGCTATGAGATCAAGACCGTGAAGGGCTCGGGCATCAGCGGCGGCGGGCTCTTCAACAGCGTGTTCACCGGGCACGGCAGGCTCGGCCTGATGTGTGAGGGCGAGCCGCTGGTGATTCCGGTGACCCCGCAGTCGCCGGTGTACGTGGACACCGACGCCGTCGTCGGCTGGAGCGCGAACCTCGACACATCGCTGCACCGTTCGCAGTCCATCGGCTCGATGCTGCGCGGCGGCTCCGGCGAGGCGGTGCAGCTGATGCTCCAGGGCGACGGCTTCGTGATCGTGCGGCCGAGCGAGGCCCAGCCGCAGAAGCCGCAGCAGCACTGAGCGGGGTGGCCGGCCGCCATGGGGCGGCCGGCCTCCGCGCCGACTCCTCAGCGGGCGACGGCACTCGGCGCCGCGGCGGGCGCCCCTTCCTCCGCCCCTTCTTCCGCTCCTTCTTCCGCCCCTTCCGCCTCTTCCGGCCGCGTGAGGTGGCGCCGGAGCATCGGCAGGGCGGACACCGTCAGGACGAGGGCGAGGGCCCCGGCGGCGACCGACACCGTGACCCCGGCGGTGGCGCCGAACCGGTCGTAGACGACACCGGTGACGGCCGCGCCGATCGCGACGCCGCTCTGCAGGCCCGCGATCATCCACGTCATGGCCTCGGTGAGCGCGTGCTCCGGCGTCGTACGCTCCACGATGCCCATGACCACGACCATCGTCGGGGCGAAGAACACGCCCGCGAAGAACACCACGACGACCATCCCGGCCACGCCGTCCACCAGCAGGAACGGCAGCGTCGTCAGCGCCGTGCCGGTCACCCCGACGAGCAGCAGGCGCGGCAGCGGAACGCCGAGCCCGCGGGCGCCGAAGGCCAGGCCCGAGATGCCCGAGCCGATCGCGTAGACGGCGAAGACCAGTCCCGCGAGGGACTTGTCGCCCGCGCGCTCGGCGAACGCGAGGCCCATCGTGTCGACCATGCCGGGGATCGCGCCGCCGCACAGCAGGACGAGCGCGAGCACCAGGACCGGCGGCGAGAGGATCGCCGACGCCTCGCCACCCTCCCGCGTCCGCGGCTTCACCGGCGGCTCGGTGCTCTTCTGGGGTACGAAGAGCGCGACGCCGACGAGCAGGAGGAGCCCCGCGGCCATGGGGGCGGCCTGCGGGAACAGGGCCGTGGACAGGATCACGGCGAGGGCCGGGCCGATCACGTACGTCAGCTCGTCCACCACGGACTCCATCGAGTACGCCGTCGTGAGCCGCGGGGTGCCGCGGTAGAGCTCCGTCCAGCGGGCCCTGACCATCGCGCTCATGCTCGGCATCAGGCCGGAGAGCAGCGCGAACAGGAACAGCGTCCAGCGGGGCGCGCCGGTGGAGGCGCACAGCAGGAGCCCGGCGAGGCCGAGCACGCTGACGCCGGTGGCGACGGGCAGGACGCGGCTCTGTCCGCGCCGGTCCACCGCCTTGGAGACCTGTGGCCCGAGGAACGCCATGGAGAAGGTGAAGGCGCCCGCGACCAGGCCGGAGAGCGCGTACTCGCCGGTCGTCTCGGACAGCATCGTGAGGATGCCCATGTGGGTCAGGGGCAGCGGAAGGCGGGCGAGCAGGCCTGCGGAGCTGAAGGCCTTCGTGCCCGGTGCGGAGAAGATCTCGCGGTATGCGTTCGGCATTGCCTGTCCTGTGAGTGGAATCGGCCCTCGGTCCGTGCGGGCACACGCATCCACGCGGTGTGCGCGGGCCCGCACGGACAACAACTGGGACTATGGTTCCACTTTCTATCACGTCCGGTCCGGAGCGCGCCCGGGCGGTGGAACGGACGTTGACCGCCTGTTGACCACCCCCTCCTACCTTCCTGAGCCGAACGCCCGGGCGGACCGCGCCCGGGAGCGACGCGAAGCACGCGCGGGAACGCGCAGTGAGGGGACGCACCGCCATGAAGAAGGCGCACATGTTCGGCGCGCTGGTGCTGGCCGCCGTCGGGGTCACCGGCGTACCGGCGACGGCCCAGGCCGCGGACACGACCGGCGAGCTGGTCGGGCTCGCCGGCAAGTGTCTGGACGTCCGGGGCGGCAAGCAGACCAAGGGCACTCCGATCCAGATCCACACCTGCAACAGCACCGCGTCCCAGAAGTGGACGTACACCGAGAAGCCCGGCGACATCGGGTCCACGCTCACCGCGTTCGGCAAGTGCCTGGACGTCGCGTCGGGCGGCACCGCCGACCGCACCCCCGTCCAGCTCTACGACTGCAACGACTCCCCCGCCCAGAAGTGGGTCCGCTACCAGGGCGACACTCTGGTGAACCCGCGCTCCGGCAAGTGCCTCGACGTCCGGGACGGCAACACGGGCGAGGACACGCCCGTGCAGATCCACCGGTGCAACGCCACGCCGTCCCAGGTCTGGAAGTTCCGCGGCCAGGGCGGGACCCGGCCCCCGCAGTCACTCCAGCGCGAGGTCTTCGACCTGATCAACAACTACCGCGCGCAGCGGGGCAAGGCGCCGCTCCAGTACGACGACGCGGCCGCGCGCGCCGCGCAGGCCGCGGCCGACGAGCAGGCCCGGCGGGGGCAGCAGGGCCACTGGCTCGACATGTTCGACAACCTCAGGAAGAACGGCTACTCGCGCCCGATGAGCACCGTCGCCGAGAACGCGGCGGGCGCCCCCGGCATGTGGAAGGACGCCCGGTCGGTGGTCGACGCGTGGATCAAGTCGCCGAACCACGAGGGGAACCTCCTGGGCGACAAGTACAAGTACACCGGCGTCGGCCTGACCATCGACGGCAACGGCACCTACTGGTGGGCGCAGATGTTCGTCGGCTGACGGGGCGACCCGGCGGAGAAGGTAACGTCGGCGGGAGCAGAGCCGAACGGCACACACCGACGGCCGGGACACCCGCAGGCGTCACGGCCGTCCCACGCGGGAGAGCCACCCTGAACGAGCCGACCACTGGGCCGACCACTGGGCCGACCACCCGGCCGCGTACCGAGCGGGAGCCCGTCACCGACGGCCGCCGTGCCAAGGGTGAGCGCCGCCGCCGGGCACTGATCGAGGCCACCGTGCGCGTCATCGCCCGCGACGGCGCCGCGGGCGTCACGCACCGCACGGTGGCCCGCGAGGCGGACCTGCCCACGACCGCGACGACGTACTACTTCAGCAGCATCGACGCGCTCCTGACGGCGGCGCTCACGGAGTGCATGGAGGAGGACTCCGCGCGCATCGAGGCGCTGGCCGCAGCGCCCGGCGACGGCGCGGACAAGCGGCGCGCGCTCGCACACCTGATGGCGGAGATCCTGAGCCCGCCCGGACATCTGCTCGCCGAGTTCGAGCTGTGCCTGCTCGCCGTGGGGCGCCCCGCGCCGCGGGCGGGGCCCCCGCGCGGGGGGGGGGCCCCCCCCCCCGCCCCCCCCCCGGGGGCCCCCCCCCCCCCCCCCCTCGCGACCGCATCTTCCGCGCTGCGCTGCCGCGCCGGCCCCCCCCGGCCCCCGGGGGCGCCCCACCGGCGCTGGAAGGGCGCCCTCGCCACGTTCGCCCGGCAGTTCACGGACGAGCCGCTCCGCGTGAAGCTGTTCACGCAGGCGTACGACGGGATGCTGCTGCAGGGCCTGCTCGACGACAGGCCGCCGACGCCCGACGAGTTCGATGAGCTGCTGCGGGAGCTCCTTCCGGATCCCGCGGGCGGCTGAGCCTCAGGCGCGGGCGCGGTAGCGCAGATACGCCATGCCGTTGCCGAAGCGGCGCTCGTCGAGCAGGTCGAGGCCGATCCGGAGCCCGGCGGGGAACACCCGCTTGCCGCCGCCCACCACGCTCGGGGCCAGATACAGCTGGCACTCGTCGACGAGCCCGGCCGCGAGGGCGTGGGCGGCGAGGCCCGGCCCGCCGATGGCGAGGTCGTGGCCGAGGTCCGCCTTCAGGCGCCGGACCGCGTCCGGGTCGAAGGTCCGCTCGATCCGGGTCCGCGCGGTGCCGGGCCGCTCCAGCGTCGTGGAGTACACGACCTTGTCGGCCGCCTGCCAGATCTCCGCGAAGTCCCGCAGGGCGGAGGGCTGTTCGGGCCCCGGCGGCTCTGTCTCCCAGCCCGCCATCATCTCGTACATCCGACGTCCGTAGAGGTACGTCCCGTACGGGCGCATCGCGTCGTTGATGAAGGTGTGCACCTCCTCGTCGGGCACGGCCCAGCTGAAGTCGCCGGCCTCGTCCGCGACGTAGCCGTCGAGCGACGCGATCGTCGAGTAGACCAGCTTCCCCACGGTGTCTCTCCCTTCGCCGGGTGCCGCCCCGCACCGCGTCGGGTGCCGCCCCGGACCCTACCGGCCACCGCGGCGACAGGGCGGGAACCGGCTCGACTACAGTGGGGGCGGGCCGTGACTGGCGCTGGGGTGGAGCACCACCGGGGAGCGGCCTGACACCGATGTCGAATGCCGTGCGCCTGGGCGAGTGGTCACACCCACGCCTGGGAGGCACCCATGTCCCCGCACACCCCGACCGTCCCGACGCAGCCGGCCCGGCTCATGGACGGCACCGGCCTCGCCCGGCGCGTCGTCGAGGAGACCGCGGCCCGCGCCGCCGAGCTCACCCGGCGCACCAAGGTGGCGCCCTGCCTGGCGACCGTTCTCGTCGGCGACGACCCCGCGTCGGTCACATACGTACGGATGAAGCGGAACCGCTGCGAGAAGGCCGGGATCGTCTCGCGCCACATCGCGCTGCCCGCCGGGACCACGACCGAGGAGCTCGTCGCCACCCTGGACGCCCTCTCCGAGGACCCGACCGTGCACGGCATCCTGCTCCAGCACCCGGTCGGCGACCACGTCGACGAGCGCGCGGCGTTCGAGGCGATCGCGCCGCACAAGGACGTCGACGGCGTCACGCTCAGCTCGTTCGCCGCGATGAGCTTCGGGCGGCCCGGCTTCGTGTCCTGCACCCCGGGCGGGATCATGCGGCTGCTCGACGCGTACGACGTGGACCTCGCCGGGAAGCGGGCCGTCGTGGTGGGGCGCAGCGCGATCCTCGGCAAGCCCGTGGGGATGCTGCTGCTCGCCCGGGACGCGACGGTCACCTACTGCCACTCCCGCACCACGGACCTGTCCGCGCACCTGCGCGAGGCGGACGTCGTCGTGGCGGCCGTGGGCAGACCCGAGCTGATCCGCGGCGAGGACATCAAGCCGGGCGCGGTCGTCATCGACGCCGGGTACAACGCGGGCAACGTCGGCGACGTCGACTTCGACGGCGCCCGCGCCCGGGCCGACCTCATCACTCCGGTGCCCGGCGGTGTGGGGCCCATGACGATCGCGGTGCTCCTGGCCCAGACGGTGGACGCGGCGGAGCGGCAGCTGGGGGTGCGTGCCTAGGCCGTGTCCGACGGGTCGGCGCCGCGCTCGCTCACCCGCGCGTGGACGTCTGTCCCCGCCGTACCACGATCTGGTGCTTTCACCAGCCGTTGACCCTCTGTTGAACCCTGAGTCCTACGTTCCTCCCCGTCGCGGTGACACCCCGTCGCCGCACCGTCACGAGGGGGTTCGATGCGTCGCAACAAGGCTGTGCTCGCCACGGGAGCGGCAGTGTTCAGCATGGCGTTGCTCGGCACGGCGGGGCAGGGCGCGAGCGCCGACGACGGCGGCCGCGAGACGGTGTCCGTCTCGGCGGTCGCGGGCAAGGACGCCGCGCGCAAGATGGCCGAGCAGCGGCCGCTCGTCAAGGCGGCGAGCGTCATCAGATGGGCGCAGGAGCGCGGCCAGTACAAGGGGTTCACCGGCATCGCGCTCGAGGAGGGCCGCGTCGCCCTGTACTGGAAGGGCGAGCTGCCCGCGAAGGTGCGGCAGGCCGTCGCCAAGGCGCGCCGCACCGCGCCGGTGCGGATCGTGGCGGCCCCGCACTCGCTCAGGGAGCTCAAGATCGCGTCGGCGCGGCTCCAGGAGCGGCTGCGTGCCGAGCCGGCGCTCGGCCACACCGTGAAGATCCCGACGGACGGCAGCGGGCTCGTCGTCGCCGCCGACCCGGGCCGCAGGTCGGCGGCCGCCGCGCCGCGCAGGGCCGCCGCCCTCAAGGACGACCTCGGCGTGCCGGTGCGCACCATCACGCAGCGCAGGATGAAGGAGCGCAGCCGCAGCAACGACTCGTACCCGTGGTCGGGCGGCGCGGTCCTGCGGAAGGACGGCCGCGACAACTGCACGTCCGGCTTCGGCGTGCGCAACAACACCGGCGCGCAGTTCATCCTCACGGCCGAGCACTGCGGCAGCCAGCCCGGCACCCGGCACTACAACGGCGCCGACCAGTTCATCGGCACCCCGGGCTCGTCCAGCGACCCGCACGACATCATGCTGATCCCGACGTCCGACGTGGACAACTTCATGTACACGGGCGGCCTCGGCGACGAGCGCGGTGTGCGCGTCGACGGCTGGGACTGGGTGTTCGTCGGCGAGTACCTGTGCCAGTCCGGCGCCACCAGCGCCGGGGCGACCGGCGGGCCCGTCTGCAACCTGAAGGTGGAGAAGTTCTACAACGACTCCGAGGACCTGGTGGAGGCCAAGCAGATGGACGGCCAGGAGGCCGCACGGGGTGGTGACAGCGGTGGTCCCGTGTACGCGGCCGGGGCGAACGGGACCGCGATAGCCAAGGGCACGGTCACGCGCTCGCTCGGTCCCGGCCTCGGGTTCCAGGACTTCGGCACCGCCTGGCGCGACTTCGGGGTGTGGATCGACAAGTAGGCCCGTGGGCCGGGCCGTTCACGGCAGTAGGGCCGGTCACAGCGCCTCGCGCAGCAGCTGCACCGGATGCCACGCCGTGCGCTCCGTGCCGTGGAAGATCTGCTGACGGCACGAGGAGCCGGTGGCGACGATCACGGTGTCGTCGGACGCGGCCCGCACGGCGGGGAAGAGGCGGTCGGCTCCTACGGTCATCGAGACGTCGTAGTGCTCGGACTCGAAGCCGAAGGAGCCGGCCATGCCGCAGCAGCCCGCGTCCAGTTCGGTGACCTCGACGCCGGGGATGCGGCGCAGCAGGGCGACGGTGGCCGCGGTGCCGACCTCGGCCTTCTGGTGGCAGTGGCCGTGGAACAGCAGGGTGCGGCCGCTGAGCCAGGAGTCGGGGCGCAGGGTGAGGCGGCCGTCGTCGATGGCCTCGGTGAGCAGCTCCTCCAGCTGGCGCACCCGGTCCGTGACCGCCTGGCGTGCCGAGTCGCGCGGGAGCAGGGCGCGGTGCTCGTCGCGCAGGGTCATCAGGCAGGACGGTTCGCAGCCGGTGACGGGGGCGTCGGGCGGCGTCGTCTCGGTGAGGCGGTGGACGAGCTGGAAGGCCTTGTTGCCCGCGTCGTCGAGGAGGCCCTTGGAGAGGCTCGAGCGCCCGCAGCAGCCCCCGCTCTCCAGGTGCACGGCCCACCCGGCGCGTTCGAGGAGCTCCACGGCGGCCCGGCCGATCTCCGGTTCGGTGTACGTGGTGAAGGAGTCGGCGAGCAGGACGACCGTGCCCTGTCCGGTCCCCCCGGCGGGGGTGCGGCGGCGGAACCAGCGCACCAGGTTGCGGCGGGCGTAGCGCGGCAGCGGGCGGTGCGGGGTGATGCCGAGGGTGCGGTCGAGCAGGCGGCGCAGGAGCGGGACGCGTCCGGGGAGATTGGACAGGGGCGCGGTGGCCGAGCCGAGGCGGTTGAGGACGCGGATGGCCGCGAAGACGCGGGATCGTACCGGAATCCCGTGCTCGTCGTGGTGGTGCGCGAGCGCCTCCGCCTTCAGCGAGGCCATGTCCACGCCCAGGGGGCACTCGCTCTTGCACGCCTTGCACATCAGGCACAGGTCGAGGACCTCGTGCAGCCGCTCGTCGCCGAGCGCGGCGTGCGGGTCGGGCGCGGACAGAGCCTGGACGAGGGCGCCCGCGCGGCCGCGGGTCGAGTCCTCCTCGTTCTTGGTGGCCATGTAGGAGGGGCACATGGTGCCGGCGTCGGCCTTGCGGCACAGGCCGATGTTCATGCACCGGTCGGCGGCCGCGCGCATGCCGCCGGTGACCTCGAAGTCGAGCCGGGTGCGCAGGCCCGCCGCGGGCGGCAGGGCCGCGTCCCGCAGGTGGTCGGTCATGGCGGGCGCGTCGACGATCTTGCCGGGGTTGAGGCGGCCGTCGGGGTCGAAGAGGCCCTTGACGCGCCGCATGGCCCGGTACAGCTCGTCGCCGAAGAGCTCGCGGTTGAACTCGCTGCGGGCCAGGCCGTCGCCGTGCTCGCTGGAGTTCACACCGCCGTACTCGGTGACCAGGTCCTTGATCTCCTCGGCGACTTCGCGCATCGTCCGCACCTGCGCGGGGTCGGTCACGTCGAGGAACGGGCGGATGTGCAGGCAGCCCACCGAGCAGTGGCCGTAGAAGCCCGCGGTCAGGCCGTGCCGGTCGAGGACCTTCTTGAGGCGCGTGGTGTACGCGGGCAGGTGGACGGGGTCGACGGCGGTGTCCTCGATGAACGCGAGCGGTCGCTTGGTGCCTTCGCTGGCGGCCATGAGCAGGCCGAGGCTGGACTTGCGGACCTTGAGCAGGGCGGACTGGTCGGCCGGGGTGACGGCTCTGAGGGTGTGGTAGCCGTGGCCGTGGCGCCGCCACAGGGCCGTCAACCGGTCGACGCTGCCGAGGAGTTCACGCTCGTCGTCGCCGGTGAACGACACGAAGAGCAGCGCGTCCGGGTCGCCTTCGAGGACGGTGGACAGGGACGCGTACTCCAGGCGCTGCCGGGACAGGTCGAGGATGGTGCGGTCCATCAGCTCGACGGCCGCCGGGTCGCAGGCGAGGGCGTCCTGGGTGGCCTCGATGGCCCCGGCCACGGAGGTGAAGTGGCCGACGGCGAAGACGGTGCGGGCCGGTTTCGGCACCAGGTCGACCAGGGCCCGGGTGGTGACGGCGAGGGTGCCTTCGGAGCCGACGAGGAACTTCGCCAGGTCGAACGGGGTGTCCTCGCGGGCGAGCCGGTCCAGGCGGTAGCCGCCCGCCCGCCGCCAGTGGCCGGGGAATCCGGTGGCGATGGCGTCGGCGTGCGCCTCGACCAGCGCGGGCAGCTCGCGGTGGATGCGGCCGTCGAGGGTGGCGACCGCGGCGCGGCTCTTGTGCTCCTGTTCGGTGAGGGGCGCGAAGTGGGTGGTGGTGGCGTCGGACAGGACGACGTCGAGGGCGCGCACGTGGTCGATGGTCATGCCGTACCGCAGGGAGCCGCTGCCCGCCGAGTTGTTGCCGACCATGCCGCCGACGGTGGCGCGGTTGCTGGTGGAGGTGTCGGGCCCGAACATCAGGCCGTGCGGGGCGGCGGCGCGGTTCAACTGGTCCTGGACGACGCCGGGTTCGACCAGGGCGGTGCGGCCCTCGGGTTCGAGGGCGACGATGCGCCGCATGTGGCGGGACAGGTCGAGGACGATGCCCGGCCCTGTGGTCTGTCCGGCGAGGCTCGTGCCCGCGCCGCGCGGCACCACGGACACGCCGTGCTCGGCCGCGGCCGCGACGGCCGCCTGGACGTCGTCGGCGTGACGCGGGAAGACGACGCCGAGCGGGGTGATGGCGTACATGCTGGCGTCGCGCGCGAACAGGTGGCGGCTCACGGCGTCGAAGAGGACCTCGCCGTCGAGGTCGGCGCGCAGCCGCCGCGCGAGATCGCCGCCGAGCTCGTCCCGTTCGGCTTCCGTTCCGGCTTCCGTTCCGGCTTTCGTTCCGGCTTTCGTTCCGGCTTCGGTGGACTCGGTGCTGGATGTCATGCGTCACGCTCCGGGGGCTGAGGGGCGTACGGAGAGGGTGAGTCGGTGCGAGGGGGCGCCGGGGCCTCAGGTCGTGCGGAGGTGGTCGAGCGCCGCGGCGACCCCGGCCGGGCCGACGGGGACGCCGGCGAGTTCGATCCCCATCTGGACGCCCGCGAGGGTGCCGGCGAGCGTGAGGTCGTTGAAGTGGCCGAGGTGGCCGATGCGGAAGACCTTGCCCGCGAGCCGGCCGAGGCCGGTGCCGAGCGACATGTCGAACCGCTCGAGGACGATCTTCCGTACGGCGTCGGCGTCCTGGCCGTCCGGCAGGAGCACGGCGGTGAGCGATCCGGAGTGCTCGCGGTCGTCGGCGCACAGCACGTCGAGCCCCCAGCCGCGCACGGCGGCCCTCGTGGCCTCGGCGTGCCGGGCGTGCCGGGCCCAGACCTGTTCGAGGCCCTCCTCGGCGAGCATGCGCAGGGCTTCTTCGAGGCCGTAGAGGAGGTTGGTGGCGGGGGTGTACGGGAAGTAGCCGGTCCCGTTGGACTCGATGATCGGCGCCCAGTCCCAGAAGGACCTGGGCAGGCGTGCCGTGCGGGACGCGGCGAGCGCCTTGTCGCTGACGGCGTTGAAGCCGAGGCCCGGCGGCAGCATGAGGCCCTTCTGCGAGCCGGTCACGGTCACGTCGACGCCCCACGCGTCGTGGTGGTACTCGATCGAGGCGAGCGAGGAGACCGTGTCGACCAGGAGCAGCGCGGGGTGGCCCGCGGCGTCCAGGGCGGCGCGGATCTCCGGGACGCGGCTGGTGACTCCGGTCGACGTCTCGTTGTGGACGACGCACACGGCCTTGATCCGGTGGGCGATGTCCGCGGTGAGGTGCTCCGCGGCGGCCTCCGGTGACGCGCCGTGGCGCCAGTCGCCGGGCACGAACTCGACGTCGAGGCCGAGGGAGCGGGCCATGTCCCGCCAGAGCGTGGCGAAGTGGCCGGTCTCGAAGCACAGCACCCGGTCGCCGGGGCTGAGCGTGTTGACGAGGGCGGCCTCCCAGGCGCCGGTGCCCGACGCCGGATAGACGACGACCGGTGAGGTGGTCCCGAACACGGGCTTCAGGCCGTCGAGCACGCGCCGCGTGAGGTCGGCGAACTCGGGGCCCCGGTGGTCGGTGGTGGGGGCGGACATGGCGCGGAGCACCCGGTCGGGGACGTTGGTGGGGCCGGGGATCTGCAGGAAGTGACGGCCGGTGGTGACGGGCATGGTGCGAATCTCCCCTCCACGCTTGTGCCGTACTGCGGCACAGCGTATCGTGATGCGGCACGGCGCAGCATAGGGTCGCGCCCGGAGGGGGTCAACGGTGCAGAGCGTCCTCAACACGCTGCGGGTCCTTGAGGAGTTGGCGGTGCGCCAGCCCGTGGGGGTCGCCGAGCTCGCACGCGGCCTCGACCTGCCGAAGAGCACGGTCCAGCGCGCCCTCGGCACCCTGCACACCGCGGGCTGGATCAAGCAGACCGGCACGACACCCACGCGCTGGACCCTCACCACGAAGGCGCTGCTCGTCGGCCGGCAGGCCACGGGCGAGCTGGGCCTGCGGGACGTCGCGGTGCCGGTGATGGAGGCGCTGCGCCGCGAGGTCGACGAGACCGTGCACCTGGCGGTGCCGGAGGGGGACCGGGTCGTCCTGGTCGAGCGCCTGGAGACGAGCCAGCCGGTGCGGATCGTGCTGCCGCTCGGGCAGAACCTGTCCGGGCACGCGTCCGCCAACGGCAAGGCGATCCTCGCCGCCCGCTCCCCCGAGGCCGTCGAGCGCTACATCGCCGAGGGCCTGCCCCGGTTCACGAGGACGACGATCGGCGACGCGGAGGCGCTGCGCGCGGACCTCGCCGCGGTCCGCGCCCGGGGCTACGCGCTCAACGAGCGCGAGTGGCGCGACGACGTCTCCGCGGTGGCCGCCGCCGTGCTCGGGCCCGACGGCACCCCGGTGGCGAGCGTGAGCGTCAACATGCCCGCGAGCCGGTGCGACAGGAAGCGCCTCGACCAGCTCGGGGCGCATGTGCGGGCGGCGGCGCGGGAGGTCAGCGCGGCCCTCGGGTACGAGGCGCCGCGGTCCGGCCGCGTGGCGCCGCGCGACGGCCGGGCGGGGTGATCGCCCCGGCTGCCGCGGAATGATCACCCCGCCCGCCGCGGCGTGATCGCCCCGACTGCCCTACGGTCGCACCCCCTTGACGGGGCGTGACACCCGTCACATACTCGCCAGCGTTGTTATCCGAGTTCCGCATAGCGGAATCGGGAATCCGTGCTGCGGACTTTCAGGCCCGGCATGGCCGCCCCCGGGTTCAGCACTGCCGCACTGCCGCCCGGACGCCGCACGGCCCCCTTCCGCGCCCCCCACGCTCGGCCCTCCAACGCCCGCATACTCGGCCGCAGTCCGAAGGCGAGGACGTGTCATGGCAGACCATCTCATCGCGATCGGCGCACTGGTGCTCATTTTCGCCGTCGCCACCTTCACCTCGGTCCATATGGGAGCGCTTGCGCTCGTCGCCGCCTTCGTCGTCGGCTCCGCCGTCGCCGACGAGAGCGCGGACGACGTGTTCGGCGGCTTTCCCGGGGACCTCTTCGTCGTACTCGTAGGCGTCACCTTCCTCTTCGCCATAGCGAAGAACAACGGCACCATCGAATGGCTCGTGCATGCCGCGACCCGGGCCGTGGGCGGCCGGATCGCGCTCATACCGTGGGTCATGTTCCTCATCACGGCCGCGCTCACCGCCGTCGGCGCGGTGGTGCCCGCGGCGGTCGGCGTCATCGCGCCCATCGGCATGAGCTTCTGCGCCCGCTACCGCATCAGGCCGCTGCTCATGGGGCTGCTCGTGATCAACGGCGCCAGCGCGGGCGGCTTCTCGCCCGCCAGCGTCTTCGGCTCCATCACCAACGGCGTGGTCGAGCGCAACGACCTGCCCGGCGACCCGGGGCTGCTCTTCGCCATGTCGTTCCTGTTCAACGTGGCGCTCAGCGTGGTCGCGTACGTCCTCTTCGGCGGACGCGCCCTGCTCGGCCGCCGCGCCACGGACACCGAGGGCGACGCGGGGGCCGCCGTCCACGAGGGCCCCGCCGACCCCGCGCCCGCCGGTGGCGGCGCCGCCACCGTGACCGTCGCACCCGCAACGCCCACCATGGCCCTGACCCTCGACCTGCCCCGCGTGACGACCCTGCTCGGACTGCTCGGCATGGTCGCGGGAGCGCTCTTCCTCGAATACAACGTCGGCCTGATGGCGCTGACCGTCGTGGTCGTGCTCACCCTCGTCGACCCCGACGCGGCCAAAGGGGCCGTCGACCGCTGCGCCTGGTCGACCGTCCTGCTGGTCTGCGGCGTCGTCACCTTCGTCGGCGTCATGGAGCGCCTGGGCACGATCGAGTGGCTCGGCGACAGCGTCGCGAAGATCGACGCGCCGCTCCTCGGCGCCCTGTTGATCTGTCTGATCGGGGCCGTGGTCTCCGCGTTCGCCTCCACCACCGGCATCCTCGGGGCCCTCATCCCGCTCGCCGTACCGTTCCTGATGGACGGTCAGGTCGGCGCGGTCGGCCTGATCATCGCGCTCGCCATCTCCTCGTCGGTGGTCGACTCCTCGCCGCTGTCCACCAGCGGCGCCCTGGTCACCGCCAACGCCCCGGAGGAGGAGCGCACCCAGGTGTTCGGCGCCCTCATGAAGTGGGGCATGTCCATGGCCCTGGTCGCACCGCTCGCCACGTGGGCGCTGTTCGTCGTGCCGGGGTAGAGGTATCCGGTGGGCCAGTGTCACGCGTAGCCGGCTCGGGAGCGTACGCCGCGTGCTTCCGTGCGCTCCCCTGCCGGTCTTGAGTGCCCCGGTGATCCACGCTGAAGTGGCAGCGCAGTCGCTCCGAAGGGACAGGGCAGTTGCTCCGAAGGGACAGGGGACCGGCAATGGGCGAGAGCAGGCGCAGTCTCCCGAAGGGCGGCCGCTGGGGCCGGGCCGTCGTCGTCGGCGGCGGATACGCCGGGCTCGTCACCGCACGGGCCCTCGCCGACCACTTCACCGAGGTGCTCGTCCTGGAGCGCGACCCCGTGCGGCCGGACACCGGGGTGCATCCACACGTTCCGCAGGGCTACCACGCGCACGCGCTGCTCGCCCGCGGCGGCGACGCCCTGGAAGGGCTCTTCCCCGGCCTGCGGGCGGAGCTCGCGGACCTGGGCGCGCCGGTCTTCGACTACGGCGAGCGGATCAACTTCCTGCTGCCGACCGGCTACGCGCCGCCCGACCCCGTCGGCGTGCCCATCCAGACCTTCACCCGCGACGAGCTCGAACGGCGCCTGCGGCAACGCGTCGCGGCCCTGCCCTCCGTACGGATGCTCCCGGCCACCCACTGCGAGACGGTGGCGGCGAGCGCCCCCGGCCGCCTGGACCGGGTCCACTACCGCGCCGCCGACGCCACCGACACCACGGAGAGCACAGAGACCACGGAGATCACGGAGATCACCGCCGACCTGGTCGTCGACGCCTCGGGCCGCGCCACGTCCGTCGACCGCTGGCTCACCGACGCGGGCCTGCCGGCCTCGGACACGGCCGTGGTCAAGGCGAAGATCACCTATACATCCGCCTGCTACGAGCGACCGCCGCAGGACCGGCAGGACTTCGACATCGCGTACCAGATGACCTTCGCCCCGGGCGTGCCGCGCGGCGGGGTGGTCCTCGCCGTGGAGCACCACCGCTGGATGTGCTCCCTGTTCGGCTTCGACCAGCACGTGCCGCCCACCGACGACGAGGGCTACCTCGGCTTCGCCCACACCCTCGACAACCCGCGCCTCGCCGAACAGATCAAGTGCGGCACCCGGCAGGGGGAGATCCACCGCTACACCAACCCCGGCAACGAGTGGCGCCTGCACCACAAGAACCCGCGCTGGCCCGAGCGCCTGATCGCGCTCGGCGACGCTGTCTGCGTGTTCAACCCGGTGTACGGGCAGGGGCTCACGGTCGCCGCGCTCGAAGCGGAGCTGCTCGACCGACTGCTGCGCCGCCGCCGGGCCGACGCGTCGGGGCTCGACGGGCTCAGCCGCGCCTACCAGCGCGCCGCGGCCCGACTCATCAAGGTCCCCTGGACCATGGCCACCAGCTCGGACCTGATGTGGGCACCCGGGAAGAAGCCCCGGTCCGCGCGCTTCGCCCACTGGTACAACCAGCAGGTCTTCGCGCTCGCCGTGCACGACCCGGGCGTGTGGGCCCGGTTCGTTCAGGTCCTGAACATGATGGCCCCGCCCTCGCTGCTCCTGCGCCCGAGCGTGCTCGCCAAGGTGGCGCGCCGGGCGCTCACGCGGCGCGCCGACTGAGCACGCCGGCTGAGCGCTCAGGCCGGGCGCTCAGGCCGGGCGCTCAGGCCGGGCGCGGGACGTACGCAAGGCCGTGGGCGCCGGGCTCACCGCGCTTGGCGATGTCGAGGCGGGCCAGGCCCTGGAGCGTCGCCAGGTCGACGATGTGGACCGTGGACGAGGTCACACAGGACACGTACGCGATCCGGCCGTCGGGCGACGACGTGATGGTCAGCGGGAAGAGCCCCACCTCCACCTCGCCGACGCGCTGGTGGGTGTCGGCGGCGAACACCGTGAGGCGGCCCGGCGCCTGACGTCCGAGCCGGGACTCCGGGTCGGGCGCCATGCGCAGTTCGCCCACGAGCAGCTGCCCCGTCGAGGTCAGGTGCACAGGGAAGGCGACGTTCTCCGTGGGCAGGGTCGCGGTGACGGAGGCCGTGCGGGCGTCGACGACCCGGACCCCGGTGGCCGGCCGCTCCCCTTCGGCGCGGGCGAAGGAGCCGTACGGGGCGGCGACGAAGGCGTGCGTGCCGTCGGCGGAGACGGCGAGCCCCTCGCTGCCCGGCACCTCGACCTTCGCGGTGAGGGTGCCCGTCGCGAGGTCGACGACCGACACGAACGGGGCTTCCTTGTTGGTGGCGTAGCCCGTCGTGCCCGCCTGGTCGATGGCGAACCAGTGCGGTCCGGGCGCGTCCGTGTCGATCCTGCCGAGCGGCTTGCGGGTCCTCGTGTCGATCACCACGACCCCGCCGGGCCGGTCCACCCCGCCCTCCACGCTGACGTAGAGGCGGTGGCGCGCGGTGTCGAGGGCGAGCCCGTGCGGCCCGTGTTCCGGGGCGATGTCGACGACCTCGACGACGCGGCGCGTGTCGGGGTCGATGACGGTCAGCTCGGTGCGGCGGCCGCCGTTCGCGTGGTAGTAGCCGGAGTGGTACGTCGTCGCGCACCACAGCAGCCGCTGCGTCGGGTCGAAGCACAACTCGTGCGGCTCGGCGGTGACGTCGACCGTGCCGACGTGCCGGTCGGACGCGGCGTCGAAGAACGACACCGTCGGCCCGCTCTGACTGACCACGGCCAGGAGATCGCCTTCTCGGCCGGCGCGGGGGGACTGCTGCACAGAGGACTCCTCGAAGGGGGTGAAGGGGTGCCACGCGTTGTCGCGGGCACCTCCACTCTCCGCACGGGCGCACTCGCCGACCATGCAAAGATGGGCACGCAATCCTTGACTCAGCCGCAAAGATGCAGCTCAGGAGCGTCAATGGATCTCAATCTGCTGCGTACCCTGGACGCGTTGCTCCAGGAGAACAGCGTGACCCGCGCGGCCGAGCGGCTCGGTACGTCACCCGCGGCGGCCAGCCGCACCCTCGCCCGGCTCCGCCGCGCCGTCGGCGACCCGCTCCTGGTCCGCGCGGGCCAGGGGATGGTCCCGACCCCGCGGGCCGTCGAACTCCGCGACGAGGTGCGGGCGTTGCTGCACGGCTGCGACAACGTCCTGCGGCCCGGGGCCGGTTTCGCCGCCGTGCACCTCCGGCGCACCTTCACCGTGCAGGCCACGGACCTGCTCCTGGTGGGGCTCGCCGGGGCCCTCACCGAGCGGATCCACACGGAGGCGCCCCACGTGGACGTGGTCTTCCTGCCGGAGGCCATGGAGGGCGGCCCCGCGCTGCGGCAGGGCCTGGTGGACGTCGAACTGGGCGTGCTCGGACAGCTCGACCCGGAGATCCGCACCCGGCACCTCACCCGGATGACGCTCGTCGCCGTCGCCCGCAGCGGCCATCCCCTCTTCGAGAAGCGCATCGACGCCCGCCGCTTCGCCGCCGCCGACCACATCGGCATCTCCCGGCTCGGCAAGCGCCTCGGGCCCATCGACAGCGCGCTCGCGGAGCGCGGGCTGCGGCGCCGGGTCGCGGTCGTCGTCCCCAGCCACACGAGCGCGATGATGCTCGCCCGGGACAGTGACCTCGTCGCCCTCACGGTGGCCGACTGGCTCCCCGACACCACCGCCGCGCTCGGCCTGCGCACCTTCCCCATCCCCCTCGACCTGGCGCCCCTCGACCTCGGCATGGCCTGGCATCCGCGCAACTCGGCCGACCCGGGGCACCGTTGGTTCCGTGACCATGTGGCGGCCGCGGTGCTCTCGCCCGGGGGCGGCTCACGGTGACCGGACGCGGGTGGGCCGCCGCACGTGGCTGCCGCCCTGCTACGCCCGTATGAACACCGTGTGGCGGTGCCCCTGGGGTGGCCCGGACTCCGTTGACGGGTGCGAAAGTCCGGTGCTCAACTGTTCGTATGCCGTCCTCGCTGCCGCTGTTCTCACGTGAGCACGTCGACCTCTGTCGGGTGTGTACCTCAGCGTGTTCCGGCGCAGTCGCCTTGAGCGGCTGATCGGCCCTTCGGGCCTCGTCCTCAAACGCCGGACGGGCTTCATTCTTCGGCCCTACGGGCCTTGTCCTCAAACGCCGGACGGGCTTTGTCCTGCTCGTCTGTCCCTGCACGAAAGGCTTGCCATGCCCGTGGAGTTTCTCGGTATTGCCGGTACCCATGACGGGTCGGAGACTCGGGCGCGCTCCGGTGCCGCCTTCGACAAGGAGTACACCGTGCGGCTCGCCCGGGCCCACGAGGACCACGGGTGGGACCGGGTCCTGTTCGCGTACGGCTCCGGCTCCCCGATCCCCGCGGCCGCCGCCGGATACCTCGCGGCGAAGGTCGAGACGCTGCAGATCCTGCTCGCGCACCGGCCGAACGTCTCGTACCCGACGTACGCCGCCCGGACGTTCGCGACGCTCGACCAGATCAGCGACGGACGCCTCACCGTCCACTTCATCACCGGCGGCAACGACCACGAGCAGCGCCGCGAGGGCGACACGCTCACCAAGGACGAGCGCTACGCCCGCACCCGCGAGTACATCGAGATCGTCAAGAAGGTGTGGACGCGGCACGAGGCCTTCGACCACGAGGGCCCGCACTACCGCTTCCAGGACTTCGTCAGCGACGTCTTCCCCGTGCAACAGCCGCACCCCGGCGTCTCGTTCGGCGGCTCGTCGCCCGCGGCGTACGCGGCGGGCGGCGCGGAGGCGGACATCTACTGCCTGTGGGGCGAACCCCTCGCGCAGACCGCGCAGCAGATCGAGGAGGTGGCGCGGTCGGCGCGGGCCGCGGGGCGCACCGAACCGCCGCGCATCCAGGTCGCCTTCCGGCCGATCATCGCCCCCACGGAGGAGCTGGCCTGGGAGAAGGCACACCGCACGGTCGGCGCCATCCGGGAGCGCCGCACGGGCGGGGAGTCCCTCACCCGCCGCCGCTCCCCCGGCTCCCCCGAGAACACCGGCTCCCAGCGGCTCATCGCCATCGCCGAGCAGGGCGAGCGCTACGACCGCGCCCTGTGGACGCCGACCGCGGCCGCCACCGGCGGCGCGGGCAACTCCAACGCGCTCGTCGGCACCCCGGAGACGGTCGCCCAGGCCCTGCTCGACTACTACGACCTGGGCGTGGACATCCTGTCCGCGCGCGGCTACGACCTGCTCGACGACGCGATCGACTTCGGCCGCTACGTCATCCCGATCGTCCGCGAAGAGGTCGCCAAGCGCGACCGGGAACGGGCCGAGCGCGGGCCGCAGACCCTTGCGCGCACGCTGAGCGGCCTGGCGGTGGCGGGATGACGTCCGCCGCCCCGGCGGCCTCCGCGCTCCGGGCCGAGGACGCCGGGCCGCAGGCCGACGCCGAACTGACGGTGGTCCCCGCGCGGCACTACTGGCGCTGGGCCGCGGGCGTCGCCGTCCTCGTCCTCGCCGCCCAGTTCACCCACGGCCTCGTCACCAATCCCGCCTGGGAGTGGGAGGTCTTCTTCCGCTATCTGACCGCCGACAGCGTCCTGCGCGCGGTGTGGGTGACGCTCCAGCTGACGGTGTACGGCACGGCGCTCGGCTTCGCGCTCGGTCTGGTCGTCGCCCTCATGCGCCTCTCCCGCAGCCCGCTGCTGTCCGGCGTGGCGTGGCTGTACGTCTGGGCGTTCCGCTCCATCCCCCTCATCGTGCAGCTGCTCTTCTGGTTCAACCTGGCCTATCTGTACGAGGAGTTGGGCGTCGGCATCCCCTTCGGTCCCGTCGTGTGGAGCTTCGGCACCATGCATCTGGTCGGGGCGATGTCCGCCGCCGTCATCGGGCTCGCCCTCCATCAGGCCGCGTACGCCGCCGAGATCCTGCGCGGCGGCTTCCTCGCCGTCGAGCCGGGGCAGCTGGAGGCGGCCGCCGCGCTCGGCATCCCGCGGCTTCGGCAGCTGCGCCGGATCGTCCTTCCGCAGGCGATGCGCTCGGTCCTGCCGAACGCCGCCAACGAGATCGTCTCGCTGTTCAAGGGCACCTCGATCGTCTCCGTGATGGCGATCGGCGAGCTCTTCTACCAGGTGCAGGTGATCTACGGCCGCAACGGCCGGGTGGTGCCGCTGCTCATGGTCGCCACGGTCTGGTACATCGTCCTGACCACGCTGTTGTCCATCGTCCAGTACTACGTGGAGCGGCACTTCGCGCGCGGCGCCGACCGCACTCCCCCGCCCACGCCGCTCCAGCGCGCCCGCGCCTTCGCCCGCAAGGCCGCGCAGCGCCCCACACCCCTCCGGGAGAACCGATGAGCACCACCCCCGTGATGGTCGACGTCCGCGGCATCCACAAGAGCTTCGGCCCGCACGAGGTCCTTCGCGGCATCGACCTCCAGGTGCGCACGGGCGAGGTCACCGTGGTGATCGGCCCCTCCGGCTCCGGCAAGTCCACGCTCCTGCGCGCCATCAACCACCTGGAGAAGCTCAGCCGGGGCTCGGTCAGCATCGACGGCGAGCTGATCGGCTACCGGCGGCGCGGCGACAAGCTGTACGAGCTCAAGGAGCGGGAGATCCTGCGCCAGCGCACCCGGATCGGCTTCGTCTTCCAGAACTTCAACCTCTTCCCGCACCTGACGGTCCTGGAGAACATCACCGAGGCCCCCGTGTCGGCGCTGCGCCGTCCGGCCGCGGAGGCGAAGGACCGGGCGCGGGCGCTGCTCGCCCGGGTGGGGCTCGCGGACCGGGCCGACGCCTACCCGCGGCAGCTGTCCGGGGGCCAGCAGCAGCGCGTGGCCATCGCCCGCGCGCTCGCCCTCGACCCGCAGGTGCTGCTCTTCGACGAGCCGACGTCCGCGCTCGACCCGGAGCTCGTCGGGGAGGTCCTCGACGTCATCAAGGACGTGGCACGGGCCGGTACGACGATGATCGTGGTGACGCACGAGATCGGGTTCGCCCGCGAGGTCGCCGACACCGTGGTCTTCATGGACGACGGCGTGATCGTCGAGCAGGGCCCGCCCCGGGAGGTCCTCGACCGGCCGCGCCACGAGCGCACGCAGGCCTTCCTCTCCAAGGTTCTGTAGAGCGGGTCCTGCAGCCGGTCCGGCAGCCGGTCCCGTAGCCGCCCCGCCTCCCCTCCCGCCCGTACGTATCCGCACCCCCCGCCCCCCCCTGCGCACGCCCCGCCCCGCCACACCCCTCCCCGCCCCGAGGAGTTCCACCGTGTCCGCTCCCGCCTCCTCCGTCACCCGCCGCGCCACCCTCACCTTCGCGCTCGCCTCCGCCCTCGCGCTCACCGCCGCCTGCGGCTCCCCCGACGACGAGGACACGGGCCCGGCCGGGCGCGCGCGGCCCGGCGCCAAGGGCGCGAAGGTCGACCTGAGTCCCGACCAGGACCGCGTCAGAGCCAGAAAGGTCGACGCGATCGCCCGCCTCGTACCGCGGCGCGTGCGGGCGCGCGGCACGCTCGAAGTGGTCGCGTCCGCCGGTTCCGTGCCGCCGCTGACCTTCTACGCCACCGACGACAGGACCGTCATCGGCGTGGAGACCGACATCGCCCAGCTGGTCGCCGACGTGCTCGGCCTGAAGGTCCGGCCGCACGCGGTCGACTGGGCGAACATCTTCGTCGGCCTGGACAGCGGCAAGTACGACGTCGGCTTCAGCAACATCACCGTCACCGAGGAGCGCAAGGAGAAGTACGACTTCGCCACCTACCGCCTGGACACCATCGCGTTCGAGGCCAGGAAGAACCGCGGCTGGAAGGTCAAGGGGCCGAAGGACGTGGCGGGCCGCACCATCGGCGTCTCGTCCGGCACCAACCAGGAGAAGCTGCTCGTCGACTGGAGCAAGCAGAACGTGCAGGCGGGCCTGGAGGCCACCAAAATCAAGTACTTCCAGAACACCTCCGACTACTACCTCGCCCTCGGCTCCGGCCGCATCGACGCCTACCTCGGCCCCAACCCGGTCGCCGCCTACCACGCGGCCAGCACCGGCCGGTCCGAGGTCATCGGCACCTTCTCGGGCGCGGGCGACCGGCTCCAGGGCAAGATCGCCGCCACGACGAAGAAGGACAACGGCCTGATCGAGGCGGTCCACAAGGCGCTCGCGCACCTCATCGACGAGGGTTCCTACGCCAAGGTGCTCGCCCACTGGGGTCTCGCGGACGAAGCCGTGCGCACCTCCGAGCTCAATCCGAAGGGGCTGCCCAGGACCTCCTGAGGCCGGGGCCCCTGCCCGGCCTGTCTGGCCTGCCCGGCCCGTCCGGGACGTCCGGGACGATCGACGGGCGCCGTTCCGCCGTCTCCGCGCGGTAGCGGGCGCGCCGGGTGAGGCCCGGCGGGTCGAGGACGATCCACTCGCCGCCCTCACGCAGCACCCAGCCGCGCCGCGAGAAGTCCATCAGGACCTGGTTGACTCGCTCGCGCGACGCCCGGACGTGGCGGGCCAGTTCGTCCTGGCTGAGGTCGAGGCTGAAGCGCGGGCCGAGGGGCGTGCGGCGGCCGAACCGGCTCGCCTGCTCCACCAGGGCGCGTGCCACTCGGGTGGCGACGTCCACGCCCGTGACGTCCTCCAGGCGGTCGTTGATGCCGCGGATGCGGGTGGCGAGCAGCCGCATCATGCGCAGCGCCGCCTCGGGGTGGCGGGCGAGCCAGTCGCGCATGGCGAGCACCGGCACCCAGCACACGTCGGTGTCCTGGACGGCGGTGGCGGTGGAGTGCCGGGGGCCGCCGTCGAACACGCAGAGCTCGCCGAGGAGTTGACCGGGTCCGGCCATGGTGAAGAGCACGTCCTTGCCGTCGGAGTCCGGGCGCGTGACCTTCACCTTGCCGCGCAGGATGACGAAGACGCAGTCGCCCGCCTCGCCCTCGACGAACACGGGGGTGCCGCGGCGGAACGTGCCGTGCACGGCGACGCGGTCGAAGTCCGCGCAGGCGGCGGCGGGCAGGCCCACGAGCAGCGGCACGACGCGGTACGTCGCGTGCGGGGTGAGCACGGTCCACCTCCAGGGTCGGACGGGCGGGCCCTACGGGTCCCGGCGGGGTGGCGGCGCGGTGGACTCCCGTACCACCAGGGAGACGGGGAGCAGCAGGGAGCGGGTGGGGCGGGCCGGTTCCGCCATGCAGTCGAAGAGCGTCCGGGCGGCCTCGGCGCCGATCTCGTGGTGGGACACGCGCACGGTGCTGAGGCCGGGGCACAGGCGGGACAGGAACGGCATGTCGTTGAAGCCGACGACGCTGACGTCGTCCGGGCAGCGCAGGCCGCGCTCGGCCAGGACGTCGTAACAGCCGAGCGCGAGCAGGTCGTTGCCCGCCACGACGGCCGTGCAGGCGGTGCCCGCGTCGAGCAGGTCGCGCAGGGCCTGGGCCCCGGCCGCCTCGCTCCACTGCGGCGCCTCGGCACACAGGGCGGGGTCGTCGGCGAGGCCGAGGTCGTGGACCGCGTGCCGGAACGCGCGGGCGCGGGCCACGCCCGTGGACGTCGTGGCCGGGCCGCCGACGAAGGCGACGCGGGTGTGTCCGAGTGCGGCGAGATGGCCGACCGCCTGCGCGATGCCGGACGCGTCGTCGGGGGTGACGCAGGGGACGTCGAGGCCGTCGACGGACCGGTTGACCAGGACCATCGGCACGCCGTCGGCGTGCAGCGCGCGCAGGTGGGGGTGGTCGCGCCGGGCGGTGGCGACGATCAGCCCGTCGACCCGCCGGGCGCGCAGCGACTCGATCTGGGCACGCTCGCGCACCGGGTCGTTGTGGGTGTCGACGATCCAGGCGTGGTAGCCGGCCGGTTCCAGGGTGCTCTCGATGCCGCGCACGATGGGCGGGAAGTAGGGGTTGGTGAGGTCGGGCAGGATCAGGCCGACGGTGTGGGAGCGGGCCGTCTTCAGGCTGCGCGCGATGGGGTTCGGGTGGTAGCCGAGGTCCTTGGCCACGCGCAGGACGCGGCGCGCCGTGTCGGCGTTGACCTGGGCGCGCGTCGCCGGGTTCAGGGCGCGGGACGCGGTGGCGGGGTGCACGCCCGCGGTGTCGGCGACGTCCCGCAGCCGGACGGGGCGCGGCCTCAGCATGCCTGTGGGTCGAGCAGGCCCCGGGCGGGGTCGAGTGCGGTGGCGAGGGTGTCGTCGCCGGGGCGGTAGCGCAGGCGCAGGCCGAGCACGGTGTCCAGGGCGGCGCGGTCGGCGGCGCCGTCGGGCACGAGCCCCTCGGCGGGCTGCCGCAGGCGCTCGGCGTACCGGACCGCGAGGTCGTGCGGCAGGCCGAGGGCGTCCTGGGTCTCGCGCAGGACGAGCGGGTCGAGGACGCGCGAGACGATCAGGCGGGACGTCTGCGCGAGGGCGGAGGTCAGGGCGTGCGCGTCCTGGGCGCGCCGCGGGCCGACGGCGGTGAGCACGGTGCCCAGGTAGGGCCCGCACACGTCGGTGAGCCCGGCGAGGCGTACCGCCCCCGCGGCCTCGGCCCGCAGGTCGCTGCCCGCGCCGAGTACGGTGGCGGCGCACCGTCCGTCGAGGAGGGCCGTGAGCCGCCGCGGGGTGGAGCCGAGGGACACGATGGCGTAGTCCCCGGCCGTCGGGCCGGGCGTCCGCGTCGGTCCCGGGAGTTCGCCGGGCCCCTTCAGGCCGAGGGACTCCAGGACCGCGTACAGCGCGAAGGCGAAGCCCGAGTCCGGCACGTCCACGCCGGCCGCGGCGCCGCGCAGCTGGTCGGCGCCGGTGATGCCGGGCGCCGCGTACACGCCGAGGCCGAGACCGCGGTCGAGGGCGGCGAGGATGCGGGCGTCGCCCGTGCGCCCGAGGGGGTTGTCCGCGACGAAGCGGTACGCGATGACGTTGTCCGGGCTCGTGAACGCCGCGTCGAGCGAGCCGTCGAACAGGGCGCGGAACTGCGCGGGCGACGATCTGACCGGCACCTCGGTGACGGTCAGGCCGTGCTGGTCGAAGAGACCGGCCGCACGCGCGACACGCAACAGGACGGACGGGCTGAACACGCCGACGGCGAGGGAGCGATGGCGCATGGGTGCGCTCCTGGAGTTGGGAGGTGGCTCCATCTGTGTGCAATCGATTGTGGAGAGTTCAACTCGCCCATGACAAGGGGCAGAAGCGGTAAGACGCTGAAGGGACCGCAATCGATTGTCGCCGCATCTGCGAAGGAGATCACCTTGCCGGACACCGTGCACGACACCGCGGCCGACGCCCCGGCCGACACCGTGAACGACCCCATGAACGACCCCGTGAACGACGTCGCGATCGACGCCGTGACACAGGAGAGCCCCGCCCGTCGCGACGCCCCCGACCTCCCCGCCGACCGGCGGCACCCCACCGTCGGCTGGGCCGGCACCGGCCGCATGGGTTTCGCCATGGCCCGCCGCCTCGCGGACGCGGGCGTCGACGTGGCGGCCTGGAACCGCACCGCCGACCGGGCCGCCCCGCTCGCCGCGCACGGCGCCACGGTCGTCGGCTCGCTGGCCGAACTCCGCTCCCGGAACGTGGTGTTCACGATGGTGGCCGACGAGCACGCCCTGACGGAGCTGCTCATGGGCGAGGGCGGCCTGCTCGCCGACCCCGCGCGGGTGCCCGGCACCGTCGTGGACTGCTCCACCGTCTCCCCCGGCGCCTCACAGACGCTGCGGCACGCCTGCGCCGAGCGCGGCACCGCCTTCCTCGCCGCGCCGGTGAGCGGCAACGCGAAGGTGGTCGCGGCGGGCCGCCTCGGCATCGTCGTCTCCGGGCCGCGGGCGGCGTACGAACGGGCCGAGGCGCTCCTTCGGATCATCGGGCGCGCGGTGACGTACGCCGGGGACGGCGACAGCGCCCGCCTCGTGAAGATCGCGCACAATCTGGTGCTCGGGATCGTCACGCAGGCCCTTGCCGAGACGGCGGTGCTCGCCGAGAAGGGCGGCGTGCCGCGCCGGGCGTACCTGGAGTTCCTCAACGACAGCGTCCTCGGCTCGGAGTTCACGCGGTACAAGACCCCGGCGCTCGTCGAGCTCGACTACACGCCGACGTTCACGCCGGTCCTGCTGCGCAAGGACTTCGACCTGGGGCTCGACGCGGGGCGCACGCTCGACGTGCCGCTCCCCCTCGCGGCGGCGACCGCGCAGCTCGTGCAGGCCTGTGTGAGCTCGGGGCGCGGCGCGGAGGACTTCGCCGTCCTGCTCGATCTGCAGGCCGCGGCGTCGGGCCTCGCGCTCAAGCCGGGCACCCTCGCGCCGGACCCCGGCGCGGGAACCGACACTGACGCGGACGCAGAAGCCGACACGGGAGCCGACGCATGACCGCCTCCGCCCCCATACCCGCGCCCCCGACCACCTCCGCCCCCTTACCCGCCCCCGGCCACATGAGCGTCGACCACGAGCAGCGCCTCGACCTCGACCGGCTGCGGCGGCACCGGCTCGCCCGTGCCCGCGCGGCGCTCGACGCCTCCGCGTGCGGGGCGTTCCTCCTGTTCGACTTCTCCAACATCCGCTACACGACGTCGACGTGGATCGGCGGCGCCCTCGGCGACAAGATGACCCGCTACGCCCTCCTGACCCGCGGCGGCGAGCCGCACCTGTGGGACTTCGGGTCCGCCGCCCGCTACCACCGACTGCACAGCCCCTGGCTCGACCCGGACCACTGCCGCGCCGGGATGCTCGGCCTGCGCGGCGCCGTCGCACCCGACGCCGGCCTGATGCGGGACGCCGTACGGGAGATCAAGGCGCTGCTCCGGGAGGCCGGGGTCGCCGGGGAGCCGGTGGGCGTGGACATCGTGGAGCCGCCGTTCCTGTTCGAGATGGAGCGGCAGGGCCTGCGCGTGGCCGACGCCCAGCAGCATCTGCTCGGCGCTCGCGCGATCAAGTCGCCCGACGAGATCACCTTGCTCAGCCAGGCGGCGGCCCTGGTCGACGGCGTGTACCAGGACGTCCTGGAGGCGCTGCGGCCCGGCGTGCGCGAGAACGAGATCGTGGCGCTCGTCAACGAGCGTCTCTACGCGGGGGGTTCGGAGCAGGTCGAGGCGGTCAACGCGGTCAGTGGCGAGCGCTGCAACCCGCATCCGCACAATTTCTCCGACCGGATCGTACGCCCCGGCGACCAGGCGTTCTTCGACATCATCCACGCCTACAACGGCTACCGGACCTGCTACTACCGCACGTTCGGCGTCGGCCGGGCCACGGCGGCGCAGCGGGACGCGTACGCCCGTGCGCGGGAGTGGATGGACCGGGCGATCGCGGCCGTGAGGCCGGGGGTCGGCACCGACGTGATCGCGCGGCTCTGGCCGGAGGCGACGTCGTTCGGCTTCGCGGACGAAATGGCCGCGTTCGGGCTCCAGTTCGGCCACGGGCTCGGCCTCGGACTGCACGAGCGCCCGGTCATCTCGCGCCTCACCAGTCTGACCGCACCCGTGGAGCTGGAGGCCGGGATGGTCTTCGCCCTGGAGACGTACTGCCCGGCCGACGACGGCGTCTCGGCCGCGCGGATCGAGGAGGAGGTCCTGGTCACCGAGGACGGCGCGCGCGTCCTGACCCTGTTCCCGGCCGACGAGCTCGTCGTCGCGGCCGCCTACTGACACCCGCCCGCCGCACCAGCACCCGCTCACCGAGGGGAGTTCCCGCATGCCCGCGGACCCGCACACGACCCTGCCCACCACCCTCCGCACGCCCCTGCACACGGCTCTGCCCACCGCCCTCCCCACCGACCTCCACATAGGCGGCCGCCCGACCGCCGCCAAGGACCGCTTCCCCGTGCACGACCCCGCCACCGGCGCCGTCCTCGCCGAGGTCGCCGACGGCGGCGCCGAGGACGCGCTGCGCGCCGTGGCCGCGGCGCACGAAGCGGGCCCCGGCTGGGCCGCCACACCCCCGCGCCGCCGCTCCGAACTCCTCCTCGCCGCCTTCGATCTGATGCGGGGGCAGGCGGAGGAGCTGGCCGCCCTCATCACCGCCGAGAGCGGCAAGGCGCTGTCCGACGCCCGCGCCGAAGTCCGGTACGCCGCGGAGTTCTTCCGCTGGTACGCCGAGGAGGCCGTGCGCGCCGCAGGTTCCCTCGCGACCGCGCCGTCCGGCGGCCATCGCCTCCTCGTCCAGTACCGGCCCGTCGGCGTGTGCGCGCTGGTGACACCGTGGAACTTCCCCGCGGCCATGGCCACGCGCAAGCTCGCCCCGGCCCTCGCCGCGGGCTGCACCACGGTCCTCAAACCGGCGAGCGACACCCCGTTGACGGCGCTGTACGTCGCCGCGCTCCTGGAGCGGGCCGGGGTGCCCCCGGGCGTGGTGAACGTCGTGCCCGCGCGCCGCCCGACCGCGGTCGTCCCGGCCCTCCTCGCGGACCCGCGGGTGCGCAAGCTGTCCTTCACCGGGTCCACCGAGGTCGGCCGCGCGCTGCTGCGCACGGCGGCCGACCGGGTCGTCAACGCCTCGATGGAGCTGGGCGGCAACGCGCCGTTCCTGGTCTTCGCGGACGCCGACCTGGACGCGGCCGTCGACGGGGCGATGGTGGCGAAGATGCGCAACGCCGGGCAGGCGTGCACCGCGGCCAACCGGTTCTACGTCCAGGCCCCCGTCGCCGCGGAGTTCGGCCACCGCCTCGCCGAGCGGATGGCCGCGCTCACCGTGGGCCACGGGGCCGCGCCGGGCACCGACGTCGGGCCGCTGATCAACCGGGCGGCCGCCGACAAGGCGGACCGCCTGGTGCGGGCCGCCGTGGCGGGCGGCGCCGAGCCGCTGACCGGCGCCGCCCGCCCTG
>NZ_JBHYJH010000008.1:0-106965 GCF_042740445.1 Streptomyces sp. NPDC059003
GGTGGAGGGGGCGGCGAACGAGCCGAGGGCGCGCTGTCCGGGCTCCTGGAAGACGAGGCCCGTCGCGAACCGGGTGACCCGGTTCAGGAGCGTCTGGAAGACGCCCTCGCTGAGGATCTGCGGCAGGTTGCCGCGCAGGATCTCCAGGAGGCCGCTGCTCCACACGAAGAACACCGGGTCCGCGCCCGCGGCCGTGTACACGGGGTCGAGCCGCTCGGCCGTCGCGAAGCCGAGCTCGTCGTCGATGAGGCCGCCGTGGAAGTGCAGGACGACGCGCGGCCGGCCCTTCAGGCGGGCGACGAGCGCGTCGATGTCGTCGGTGGTGGTCGAGGCGAGCCGCCCGCTCGTCCCGGTGTGGATGCAGCGCGTGCGGGAAGGGTGCATGTCCGAACCTCCGGCCCGCCCGAGCCTTCCGCAGCCTTCTGCGGAACCCCCTGTGCTCCTGGCGGGAGCCCACCGTAGAACCGCGGGGGGCGCCGCGTCCCCGGGGGCGGGCCCAGGGATTACCCCGGGAAACGGCCCCCGCGTGTCCCCGTGCGCCCTCTCGTGCCTCCTGGGGCGGCGCCGCCCCGGAGCGGTGCCTTCCATGGGGCGGCGCCTTCCATAGGGCATCGCCGCACGCGCTGCCAAGCGATCGGCCGGTTCGTCATGCTCCCGCGTGACGCGCCGCGCACGGCGGCGGCGGGCTCGGGACAATGCCGCCATGGCTGACGACTGGAAGCGTCAGATCGACGCGCTGCACGACGAGTTGGTCCGCCGTGACGACCCGGCCGCGTGGGTCAGCGAGGCCGACGCGGTGGACGCCTCGTATCTGTATCCGCATCTCGCGGTGCGCGGCCCCGTCTTCGGCCTTGCCGCGCGGGAGGCCGGGGACCCGGCGCCGTGGCGGCTGCTCAGCGACGTCGCGGACGGCACCCCGCAGCAGGCGCGGGACGCGCTGAACTCCTTGCTGTGGTTCCGGGCCAAGGACGCCGCCGACGGGCGGGCCCAGCGCCGCCAGCTGCTCACGGCCGTCGGCGCGCTCGAGCGGGAGCGCGTGAACGAGGTGACGGTGCTCGGCACCCGCTACCGGGTCGTGCGCGGCGAGGAGTTCGCGCGCGTCGGCGAGCGCGGCCTGGAACCGCCGCGGCCGACCGACCCCGAGCCCGCCGTGCCGTCGTGGGACGAGACGCCGTCGCCGCCGTCGCACGACGTGGGCTTCGCGCTCGACCCCGGCCGGGACTGCGGCCTCATGGCGGGCGCGTTACGGATCGCGCTGCGCGGCTTCGCGTACGTGGGCGACGACTACCCGGCGGCGACGCGCGAGGACGCGGAGCAGGCCGTGCGGGAGTACCCGGACGTGGTGCTGCTTCCGGTCAGTTTCGGGGTCGCCGAGCGGCACGGCGAGCGGTGGCGGCCGCGCGGCGCCCTGATGCCGACGCCGCACGACGCGCGGCGGCTCCTCGTGCACGGCCTGACCGAGTTCTGGCCTCTCCTGTACGACCTCGGCGAGGCCGACCGGGCCGCGTTCGCCCGCGCCGCCCACGAGTTCAAGGCGGCCGGGCGCGCGAACGAGGTCGTCGTGGGCGACCAGTGCTTCCGGATCTGCCGCGTGGAGCGCATGGTCCGGGTCGGCCCCGGCGGCCCCGAGCCCGCGCGCCCGTCGGACGTGGAGACGACGGAGCCGATGAAGCTCCATCCGACGATGGACGAGGACGGGACGATCCACTACGACGACTGAGCGCGCGGCGCGTACGGCGCTGTGTGCGGCGGCCGCGTACGACGGCTGCGTACGGCGCTGGGTGCGACGGGGCTGCGTACGACGACTGCGTACGTGCCGTGTGCGACGGCTGAGCGCGCTCCGCGCCGCGGTGGCGGCCCCCGCGTCAGGCGATCCGGCGCGGGCGGCGGGCGGTGGCCGCGCGGGGCGTGCCGTCCGCGGCCAGCGCCGCGGCCATGCGGCGCACGGCCTCGCGCAGCGCATCGGCGGGCGCGGTGTACGGGATGCGCAGGCGCTGCTCGAAGACGCCCGGGTGGGCGGCGAAGCAGCCGCCGCTCTCGATCCGCACCCCGCCCGCCAGGGCCCGTTCGGCCAGGGCCGACGCGACCGGCTCGCCGAGGTCGACCCAGAGCGAGAGGCCGCCGGGCGGCGGGCGCCAGGTCCAGTGCGGCAGGTGCTCGGTGAGGGCGGCGCCGAGGGCGGCACGCTGGGCGCGCAGCCGGGCGAGCCGGGGCGGCAGGAGTTCCCCGGCGCGGTCGAGCAGGCGCAGGGCGAGGAGCTGGTCCACCACGGATCCGCCCAGGTCGTTGGCCATGCGCTGCCCGGCGAGTTCGGTCACCACCTGCGTGGGGGCGCGCAGCCAGCCGATGCGCAGGCCGCCCCAGTGGCTCTTGCTCATCGAGCCGACGGTGATGACCCGGCCGCCGCCCCCGGGCCTGGCGAGCGAGGCGAAGGGCGGCGGGGCGGGGACGTCGAGGGCGAGGTCGGTGAGGGTCTCGTCGACGACGAGCCAGGTGCCGGAGCGCTCGGCGGCGCGCAGCACGCGGACCCGCTCGTCGGCGGGCATGAGGCAGCCGGTCGGGTTGTGGAAGTCGGGGACGAGGAAGGCCAGGTGCGGCGCCACCTGCCGCAGCGTCGACTCGACGGTCCCGATGTCCCAGCCGGTGTCGGTCACCGGGACGGAGACGGTGCGCAGCCGGGCGCGGCGCAGGGACTCCAGGGCGTTGGGGTAGGACGGGTTCTCGACCAGGACGCGGTCGCCGGGGCGGCACAGGAGTCCCACGGTCAGCGTGAGCGCGTGCTGGGCCCCGGCGGTCACCAGGATCTGCTCGGGCACGGTGGCGAGGCCCCGCCGGGTGAAGCGGTCGGCGACGGCCGCGCGCAGCTCGGGGAGGCCGTAGGGGTGGTAACCGGGGGTGTCCGCGTGTTCGGCGAGTTGCGGGGCGATGTGCGTGAGCGCGTCGACGAGCGTCCGTTCGGGGAATCCGGGGGCGGCCCGCGCGAGGTCGATGGCGGCGTCCGGTGCCGCGAGGACCCGCGCGATGCCCCGGGGCGTACGGCTCGGGGGCAGGGCCGTCCAGGTGCCCGCGCCCTGGCGGCTGTGGGCGTGGCCGCTCTCGCGCAGCAGGTCGTAGGCGGCGGTGACGGTGGCCCTGCTGGTGCCGATGGCGGCCGCGAGCTCCCGTTCGGCCGGGAGCCTGACGTGCGGCGCGACCCTGCCGTCGAGGATCAGCGCGCCGATCCCTCCCGCGAGGTGCCGGAAGGCGGGCTTCACGCCCGTCAGGTCGGGCAGCATCGCGGCCAGTTGCCGGCCGCCCAGGGTTCCGCCCGCGCGTCCTGACCGGTCTCCGTGCGCCGCTGGAGATCGCCGAGCGATTCCGACCACTCCCCCACGATTGGTCATGTCGTACCGGCCGATCAATGTACAGACTCGCCGCCCATGACCTCGCGACACCTCGGCGGGCGCCGTACGCCCACGACCGCACGGCGTGCGTCCGCGCCGCCCCTGGCCTATGTCCCCCTCGGCGAGCGCCCGCTGCGGCGGCTCCCCCAGCTCCTGCTCGGGCTCGCGCTGTACGGCTTCAGCATCGCGGTCCTGATCCGGGCCTCGCTGGGCGCGAACCCCTGGAGCGTGCTGCACGAAGGCGTGGCGCGGCGCACTCCGCTGAGCTTCGGCGGGGCCAACGCGGTCCTGGGTGTGCTCGTGCTCCTGCTGTGGATTCCCCTCAGGCAGCGGCCGCGCCTCGGGACGGTCGCCAACGTCGTGGTCGTGGCGGTCATGTCGGACGTCGGGCTCGCGCTCGTGCCCGCGTACCAGGACCTGCTCGTCCGGGCGGGCCTGCTCGGCGGCGCGGTCGTCCTCAACGGGCTCTCCGTGGCCGTCTATGTCGGCGCGCGGCTCGGCCCCGGTCCCCGCGACGGCCTGATGACCGGCGCCGCCGAGGTGACGGGCCGGTCCCTGCGGTTCGTGCGCACCCTGATCGAGCTGACCGTGCTCGCGGCGGGCTGGCTGCTCGGCGGGACGGTGGGCGCGGGGACGGTTCTGTACGCGGTGGCGGTGGGGCCGGTCACCCAGGTCTTCGTCGCGCGCGCCGCCTATCGGGGCGTCGGCGAGGCGCCCGTACGCGACACGCCCTCGCCCGCACGCGACACGCCCTCGCCCGCACGCGGCGCATCCTCGCCCCCACGCGACACACACCCGTCACCCCGAACCCGCCCATTCCGCCGTAACCGCATGAAACGCCTGTAACGGACAGTGGTGTCGGTGTCCGGGTGACCGGACAAAGCCGCACCGTCCGGATACCGGTTCCCGCCATCTATCCGGGTTGCGGCCCCTGCCCGGCTTCTGGTTCCGTCGCGCGGGCGACACTTGAACCGCGGCCCGACCGCCTGCCCGACCCGACGGAGTGCTGATGACCACCGAACCAAAGACGCCGACCTCGCCCGCCTGGGTCAACTCGACTCCCCCCGCGGCCCGTTGGCTGCGCCGGCCCCAGCCGCGGCCGGGGGCCCGCACCACCCTGGTGTGCTTCCCGCACGCGGGCGGCACCGCCTCCTTCTTCCTGCCGTGGGCGAGCCTGCTGCCCCTGGACGTGGAGTTGGTCGCCGTGCAGTACCCGGGCCGTCAGGACCGCCTCGCGGAGCGGCCCTTCACGACCATGACCGAGCTCGCCGACGCCGTCACGGAGATCCTGCGCACCAGCCTGCGCACCGACCGCGACGTCGTCTTCTTCGGCCACAGCATGGGCGCGGCGCTCGCCTGGGAGACGGCACTGCGCCTGGAGGCGGGACCGGGTCCCGCGCCGCGGCAGGTCTTCGTGTCGGGCCGTCAGGGCCCGCGCCTCATGCGCCCCGGCACGGTGCACCTGCTGCCGGAGGAGGGGCTCGTCGAGGAGGTGCGGAAGCTGGGCGGCACCGACCCGCAGCTCCTTGCGGACCCGGACGTGCGCGAGATGGTGCTCCCCGCCATCCGGGCCGACTACCGGCTCATCGAGACCTACCGCCCCGACCTGACCGCCCGACTCCGCTGCCCGCTCGGCGTGTTCACCGGCGACGAGGACATCGAGGTGTCGCCCGAGGACGTGGAGGCGTGGCGCGAGGCGAGCAGCGGTGACTTCTCCGCGGAGGTGCTGCCCGGCGACCACTTCTACCTCGCCACGCAGCCGGGCCGGATCATCTCGTCCATGTTCGGCACCCGGTACGGCGCCGAACACGGGCGCGCGGGCGAGGAGTCGACGGCGCCGGGCGACCACGGCGGCCCCGCGCGTCCGTGAGCGGGTCACGCCCGGCGTCGGGGGGCGGCGCGTGGTCGTGCCGTGCCTCGGCGGGGGCGCCGCAGGGGTGCGGGAGCGCCGTCGGGGCGTGGAGGGCGGAGAAGCGCATCCGGGCATGGGACTGCGCCACGAGGGCCCGGGGCAACCCGAGTTGCCGCCCTCGCGTCCCGCGCGCGTCCGCCCGGCTATGCCAGCGGTGCCGTCACCCCCTGCCGTCCCGCCCGTATACCAGCGGGCAGTTGACCGTCCGGACGGTGAGCGAGCACGCCGAGCGTGGGCGCCGGGGCGGGCACGGCCCATCCCGACGGACAGATGCACTCCACCCTGCCGCAGTACGGGCAGACGGGAACCTTGGTCGTCATGAACGGCACTATGCCCTGCCGAAGTCAAGATTCCGTTAGAACCTGATGATTATCGGCTCTCACGTTCCGCCACGTGCCTTCACCATCCGGTCACCCCGCACAGCGTATTCGGCCATCAGCGCAACGCCGGACGGACCTGACCCCCTCCGTTTTAAGGTGACCATGTGACCGAAAAACACCGTCGTGTGACCGAAACGTGGGGACCTGGTGACGCAGGGGTATTACGGCTGCCGTCGGGCCGGCTAGTGCGCGGACGCGGTCTGCGCCGGCCGCTTCCCGAAGGCCCCGAACCGGCGTTCGCCGTCTATCTCCTGGGCAAGCCCGCGCCCGCGGTCGACTGGGAGGCGCGCTGGCTGCGGTGGCCCGACTTCCGGCTGCCGTCGGACCGGGAGCAGACGCGGCAGGCGCTCGCCGAGGCGTGGGCGCGGGCGGCCGTCGAGCGCGTCGAGATCGCGTGCGGCGGGGGCGTCGGCCGCACCGGGACGGCGCTCGCGTGCCTCGCCGTCATCGACGGCGTGCCGCCGGGGCGGGCGGTGGCGTACGTCCGCGAGCACTATCACCGGCGGGCCGTGGAGACGCCGTGGCAGCGTCGCTTCGTACGTGACTTCCGCGTGGACTCGACGACGCCGCCGCCCTGAGGCACCCTCAGTTCACCCTCTTCCGCCCTCAGTCGTCGAGGGCTTCGAGCGTGGCGTCCAGGTCCACGGACCTGGGCTTGTTGTGCGGGAGCAGGGACAGGACGCGGGCCATGCCGCAGGTGTCGGTGACCGCAGAGAAGACCAGGCCGCCCGCGACGCCCGCGGCCAGCCAGCGGGCCCGCGGCCGCAGCAGTCCGACGGCGAGCCCCGTCAGGACGAGGGCCCCCGCGGCGAACCGGACTTGGCGCTCCATGGACCAGGTGGCGCGGGCGCCCGCGACGCGCTGGACGTCGTACCCGTGCCGTGACCAGCCGGTGGTGCCGCCGGTCAGGCTCGCGGCGGTGATGCCGTGCTCGGCCAGCGTGGCGCAGGCGGTGGCGGACCGGACTCCGGACGCGCACACCAGGAGCAGGTCGCGGCGGGCGGCGGCGCTCTTCAGGGCGGGCAGGGCGGCCGTGAGGTGGTCGAGGGGGATGTTGTGGGCGCCGGGCAGGTGTCCTCCGGCGTATTCGCCGGGGGCGCGTACGTCGATGACCATCAGCTCGGCCAGGCGGGTCCAGGCCTGCTCGGGGCCGATTTCGGTGGGGGACGTCATGGTGGTTCTCCTGTTCGTCACGGCGGTGCGCACCCTTCGCTACGGTACCCGCAGGGGTATGTCGGGGCGGGACGCCCGGGACCGGGCAGCACCGAGGAGCGTCGTGTGGAACTGACGATGGCGGCTGAGGAACTCAAGACCGCGGTGAACCGGCTGCGCCGGGCACAGGGGCAGATCTCCGGCGTGATCCGGATGATCGAGGAGGGGCGCGACTGCGAGGAGGTCGTCACGCAACTGGCCGCCGCGTCCAAGGCGTTGGACCGGGCGGGGTTCGCGATCATCGCCACGGGGCTGCAGCACTGTCTGGCCGACTCGGGCCCGGCGGAGGACGGCGACCGGGAGCGGATGCGGGCGCGGCTCGAGAAGCTGTTCCTGTCGCTGGCCTGAGCGGGGGCCGCGGCGGCCCGGGGCCGGCCCGGGCGTGGGCGTGGGCCGGGGAGCCGTCAGCCCGCGGCGCGCACCACCGCGTCGACCAGCATCGCGCCCGCCACCACGAGCAGCACTCCGGCGAACGTACGCCGCAGCGCGTCGCCCGAGAGGCGGGACGCGAGGCGCTTGCCGTCCCAGGCGCCGAGGACGGCCGCGCCGGTGAAGGGCGCGACGACCGCCCAGTCGAGGCCCGTCGTGGTGGAGCCGCGGGTGGCGAGGGAGGCCAGGGAGTTGACCGCGATGACGAGCAGGCTGGTGCCGGTCGCGGCCCGCATCTCGAACGCGAGGACGCCGACGAGGGCGGGCACGACGAGGAACCCGCCGCCGACGCCGAGCAGCCCGGTGAGCGCCCCGAGCCCGGCCCCCACCGCACCGGCCCGCCCCGGCCGCACGCCGCGAGCCGAGTTCCCGGTGGTGCGGTCGGATCGAGTGGGGCGCACCCGATCACGGACGGCCCGCCCGAGGTGAGCCCGAGCCGCCCCCGCATCGCCCTCCCCTCCCGCCGACAGCCCCGCCGCAGGGCCACCGAGGCCAGCGCCAGCCGACCGATCCCCAGCGGCCCCGTCAGATCGACTGCGACGTACCCAATCGCGAATGACACGCCTGAGGTGAGCGACGGCCGACGGCCGCCCCGACCCCACATCACCCACCCCACCCGCCGACAGCCCCGCCACAGGACAACCAGACCGGACGTTGCCCGACGACCTCGCCGCAAGGCCACCGAGGCCAGCCCCAGCCGACCGGTCCCCAGCAGCCCCGTCAGATCGACTACGACGTACCCAATCACGAATGACACGCCTGAGGTGAGCGTGGACCGACGGCCGCCCCGACCCCACATCACCCACCCCACCCGCCGACGGCCCCTCCGTAGGGCAGTCAGGTCGGACGTTGCCCGACGGCTCCGCCGATTCCGTCGACCCCGCCCCCGCCGCCCGCGCAGGCCTCCCCACCTCCGATCCCGCCGCCCGCGTAAACCCCTCAACCCCCGATCCCGTCCCCGACCCCACCGCCCCCGAAGCCGTCCCCGAAGTCGCCGTCCCCTCCCCCAGAGCCCCGCGCGGGCGCAGCATCAGTGCTGCCGCCAATGCCGCGACCGCGGCGAACGCTGCTGTCAGGGTGGCTTGGGGGAGGTGGCCCGCGACGGCGCCCGCCGCTGCGGCCGGTGGGATTCCGGCGGCGGCGAACAGGCCGCCGGCGCGCCAGCGGACGTGGCCCGCGCGGGCGTGGGCGTACAGCGCGCTGGCGGAGGTGGCGGCGACGATCAGGAGCCCCGCCGTGGTGGCGTCGGCCGGGGTGAAGCCGAGGCCGTAGATCAGCGCGGGCACCGCGAGCATGCTGCCCCCGCCGCCGAGTCCGCCGAGCGCGAGGCCGACCACCGCGCCGGAGACCAGGGCCAGGACGAGCACGCTCACGTCGGGGCGCCCCACCGCGCACCCACCATCGGGAGGCCGGCCGCACCCGCCGCGTCGAAGGCGTCGTCGACGGCGACCACGCGCCGCCCGGCGGCGTCGAGGAAGGAGGCGCCGATCGCCGCGCGCATGCCGCTGCCGCAGTGCACCCACACCTCGCCGCCCGGCACGTCGCCGATGCGGCGGGGCAGTTCGTGGAGGGGGACGTGCACGGATCCGTCGACGTACCCGGTGGCGCGCTCGGCGTCGCGGCGCACGTCGAGGACCACCACGCCGTGGCCATCGGCGCGGGCGGCGGCGAGCGAGGCGAACGTGCCGCGCGGGAAGGAGGCGAGCCGTTCGCCCGCGAGCACCCATGACTGCGGCGCGCCGGTGGCGCAGGCGGCGGGCCGGTCGATGCCGACGCGCACGAGTTCCCGCTGGGCGTCGGCGATCCGCGCGGGCGTCCCGGCGAGCAGGGTGACGGGCTTGCCCCACGGGATGAGCCAGGCCAGATAGGTGGCGAGCCCGCCGTCGCCCTCGAAGTTGACCGCGCCCGTGACGTGCCCGGCGGCGAAGGCAACGCGGCCCCGCAGGTCCACGACCCACTCGCCGGCCGCGAGGCGCGCCGCGATGTCCGCGGCGTCGGCGGGCCGCGGCGGGGTCAGGTCGACCGGGGCCGGGCCCGCCGCGTTGGCCGGGGCCATGTGCGCGTAGTACGCGGGCACGTCGTCGAGCCCGGCGAGCAGCGCCGCGACGAAGGCGTCGACGTCCTGGGTGAGCGCGGGGTTGCAGGACCGCTCCGCGCCGACGGTGGTCGCGTGGCCCTCGGCGCGGGCCGACGCACAGAAGCTCCCGAAGCCGTGGGTCGGCAGGACGCGGACCGCGTCGTCGAGGGCGTCCGCGAGGCGGCGCGCGGAGGCGTGCTGGGCGCGCGCCAACCGCTCGGTGAGCCGCGGCTCCACCAGGTCGGGCCGCCCCACGGTGCCGATGAGCAGGGACCCGCCGGTGAACGCCGCCACGGCGCGGCCGCGCTCTTCGAGGACGTACGCGGTGTGGTGCGGGGTGTGGCCGGGCGTCGCCATGGCGCGCAGCACCAGGTCCTCGTCGACGGTCAGGGTGTCGCCGTCGGCGACGGAGGTGTGCGGGAAGGACACGGAGGCGCCCGCCGGCACGAGATAGGTGGCCCCGCAGACGCGGGCGAGCTCCAGGCCGCCGCTGATGTAGTCGTTGTGGACGTGGGTTTCGGCCACGTACGCGATGCGGACGCCGCGCCGGGCGGCGAGCGCGATGACCTGGTCGATGTCGCGCTGCGGGTCGACCGCGACGGCCGCGTTGGCGCCTCCGGCGAGATAGCTGTGGTTCCCCAGGCCCGTGAGCTCCAGGGTGTCTACGAAGTGCACGACGACGCCTCCTTCCCGACGGTATGGGTCGCATACCCAGGGGGGTATCGTCGACGCCCCGTCGGCGGGAGTTGGCGCGGTTCTTTCGCTCGCCGCCGTCTCCCGCCCCCGCGCGCGGGGGCGGGAGGCCCACGTCGGGCTCAGGCGCGGCGGAAGACCGCGACGGTGCGGGCGGGAACGCGGAAGGTGCCGGAACTCTCCGCGTACGCCGCGCCCTTGACCACGGCGTCGGCGCCCCGCGCCTGTGCGGGGTGGAGCGTGTACGCGCTGCCTGCGAGCGCCGCGACGCGCTGGCTGTGCTCCTGGGGCGTGGCGTTGAAGACGACCACCAAGTCACCGAGGCGCATCGTGATGACGCCGGGGGTCTCGTCCGGTGTGCCGGAGAGAGGGAAGGACAGCGTCGACTGGACCTGCTCGCGGGTCGCGAGCGCGAAGTCCGGCTCGGTGGCACGCAGTTTCAGCAGGTCGCGGTACGCGGCCGCCGCGCCGTCGATCTGCGCGCAGCCGGGCACGAGGGCCGGGTCCGCGAGCAGGGGCTCGGCGTAGGGCCACTTGTCCTTGTTGTCGGCAGCGGGCGGCAGACCGCGGCCGAAGCCGTTGCCGTCGGCGCAGCGCCAGTGGAGGGCGTTGAACCAGTCGCCGCTGTCGTACGAGTTGCGGTCGAGGGACTTGGAGCGGAGCAGGTCGCTGCCCGCCTGGGAGAGCGCCGGGCCCTGGGAGAGCGCGGCGGTGGCGAGGGCGATGACCTGCATGCGGGCCCGGTCGTCGGCGGAGGTGCCCTGGGGGAGCTTGTAGGCGAGGGCGTCGTAGAGGGTCTCGTTGTCGTGGGCGTCGACGTAGGCGAGCGCGTCGCCGGGGGCGGCGGCGTATCCGGCGGGGGCGCCGTTGTAGTCGACGTCCGCGCCCTTGACCTCGCGTCCGGAGGAGTCGGTGAAGCGGTAGGCGGCCAGGTTGCCGGTGAGGCCGACCTTGACGAGGTCCTGGTAGCGCAGGAGCCGGGCCTTCTGTTCGGCGCGGCTGCCGTTGGCGGGCGAGGAGTTGGGGTCGGTGTAGAGCCCGCTCGCGAAGCCCTGGACGCGCGGGTCGGCGTCGAAGGGGCCGCCGCCGCGCACCGCGTCGCGGGCGCGGTCGGAGAAGGTCGCGATGCCCGTGCCCGCCATGTTGCGCTGGGTGGCCTGCGGGAAGCGGGCGTCGTCGGCGACCTCGCCGAAGTTCCAGCCCTCTCCGTAGAGGACGATCTTCTTGCCGTCGACGCCGTCCTTCGCGGGCGTCAGGGCGTCGAGGGCCCTGCGCACCGCGAGGATGTTGGCCTTCGGGTGGTGGCCCATGAGGTCGAAGCGGAAGCCGTCGACCTTGTACGCGCGGGCCCAGGTGACGACCGAGTCGACGACCAGCTTGCCCATCATGGCGTTCTCCGGCGCGGTGCCGGCGCAGCATGTGGAGGTGGCGACGGAGCCGTCGGCGAGCAGGCGCTGGTAGTAGCCGGGCACGATCTTGTCGAGGACGGACCTGTCGGCCTGCCCGCTGGCGACGGTGTGGTTGTAGACGACGTCCATCACGGTGCGCAGGCCCGCGCGGTTGAGGCCCTGGACCATCTCGCGGAACTCGACGGTGCGGCGGGTGCCGTCGGGGTCGCCGGCGTAGCTGCCTTCGGGGACGGTGTAGTGCAGCGGGTCGTAGCCCCAGTTGTACGCGTCCTTCGCCGCGGTGCGGGCGACGCAGGCCTGCTGTTCGTCGGACGCGGGCCCGAAGGACGCCAAGTCGCAGTCGGGGTCGGCCTGTTCGGCGGCCTTCTCCGGGACGGTGCCGATGTCGAAGGCGGGCAGCAGGTGCACGTACGACGTGCCGGACTCGGCGAGCTTGCGCAGGTGCCGCATGCCGTCGGAGCGCGTGTCCGTGAACGCCCAGTACTTTCCGGGGTGCTTGGCGGTGCGGTCGCCGATCGAGAAGTCGCGGATGTGCAGCTCCTGGATGCGCGCCGCGCGCAGCGGGGTCGCCGGCGGCTTGCGCAAGTCCTTCCAGCCCTTCGGGGCGAGCTTCGGGTCGCGCAGGTCGACGACGAGGCTGCGGTCCGAGTCGGCGGTGAGGGCGGTCGCGTACGGGTCGGTGACCTTGTTCGTGACGACCTTCCGGACGCTGGGCGCCCACACCTTCACCACGTACCGGTACGGCTTGCCCGCCCAGCTCCTGGGGCCGCTCGCCGACCAGACGCCGGAGTCCGCGTCGCGGCGCATCGGCACCGTGCGGCCGCCGATGGCGAGCCGCACGTCCTGCGCGGTGGGCGCCCACACCGACAGGGAGGGCCGCCCGCGCGTGAACACCGGGCCGAGGCCGGCCCGGGTGGCGGCCCGGCTGTACAGGTCGTCGAGGACGCCCTGGGTCTGTACGCCGGTCGCGGCGCGCGCGGTGCCGTCGGCGTCGCGCAGGACCGCCGCGAGCTGGCCGGTCAGGGCGGTGCGGACCCGGTTCCGGTCGCGCGGGTCGACGCGGAAGGCGGCGTAGTCCTTCAGGTGCGGGTACGCCGCCCGCTGCGCGTCGGTGAGGCCGCCGGGGACCCGGTCCAGACGGATGCGGTGCGCCGGGCCGCGCACGTCGCCGCCGTCGGTGGTGAGGCCGCCGTCCCGCGCGTACAGGACCTCGGCGGCCTTGCCTTCGGCGCCGTCGCGGGGCCAGGCGAGGGTGGCACGGTCGAGCCACTGGGCCCTGGACGTCGTGAGGTCGAGCGCCGCCCGGGGTGCCGCCGGGGCCGGGGAGGCGAGGGGCACGGCGGCCGCGAGCAGCGCGAGGGCCACGGCCGCCGTCAGACAGGTGCGGGACATCAGCAGCTCCTCGCCCCGGTGTGCAGGGCGAGGGCGGTGTTCGGGGCCACGGACGCCGTGAACCGGCCCGAGCCGTCGACGGTGACGCTCCGGCCGCTCTGCACGTCGCAGTAGCCGCCCGCGGGCAGGGACGTCTGGAAGGTGCGGTCCACCGCCGCGCCCTCGTGGTTGACGACGACGTACGCCTTGTCGCCGCGCCCGAACGCGATGGCGTCGTTGCCGTTGTCCCACCAGTTCGTCACGCCCGTGCCGCGCGCGGTGTTGCGGAGCTTCACCATGCCGCGGATCTCGGGCCAGGCGTGCTGGCACTTCCAGCCGTCGCGGTAACAGGCGTCGACCCGGCCGCCGTTCGGGGGCCCGGCGTCGCGGTCGGTGAACTCGTAGCCGGAGTGCACGTCCGGGGCGCCGTACGGCCAGGCCAGCATGAACACATGGGCCAGGGTGTGGTCGGCGCCGTCCTTGTACGTGAGGGTGTCGCCGCCGCGCTCGGTGTCGTGGTTGGCGACGAACACCGCGGAGCTGTTCGAGGGCAGGTATCCCCAGCCCTCGCCGTAGTTCTTCAGGTACGCCAGCTTCTCGCCCTGGAAGACCCGCTTGAGGTCGCGCGCGTACCGGAACTCCTGCACGTCGCCGTTGCCGAGGTACTCGTCCGGCGCCACCGCCTCGCCCGCGCCGAAGATGGCCTCCTGCTTCCAGTAGGCGTTCGGTTCCTTCAGGCGGGACTTGATGTTCTTCAGGTCGCCCGCGGCCATGTGCTTGGCGGCGTCCACGCGGAACCCGTCGACGCCGAGAGTCAGCAGGTCGTTCAGGTACGCGGCGATCCGGCCGCGCACGTGGTCCTCGCCGGTGTCCAGGTCCGCGAGGCCGACGAGCTCGCACTCCTGGACGTCGAAGCGGTCCCGGTAGTTGGAGATCGGCGCGGTGCAGTTGTCGAAGTCGGGGCGTGAGTAGACGCCCGGATAGCCGTACTTGGTGTACGACGAGCCGCCCGTGCCGGTGCCGTCCCCGGCCGCCATGTGGTTGATGACGGTGTCGACGACGACCTTCACGCCCGCCGCGTGACAGGTGTCGACCATGCTCCTGAACGCGGCCCGGTCGCCGAGCCGTCCGGCGATCCGGTAGCTCACGGGCTGGTACGAGGTCCACCACTGCGACCCCTGGATGTGCTCCTGGGGCGGCGACACCTGGACGTAGCCGTAGCCGTCCGGGCCGAGCCGGTCGGTGCACGCCTTCGCCACCGAGCTGAACGTCCACTCGAAGAGCACGGCGGTGACGTCCTTGCCGCCGGGCGGCGCGGCCTCGGCCTGCGGGGCGGCGACGACGCTGCCGCCGACTGCCGCGCACAGGGCGAGCGTTACGACGTGCGCCGGTGCACGGCGCGAGCCGCTCCTCCGGGATATCAGGGGTGTCACGGGGGCCTCCTGAAGGTTCTTGCAGCAAACTTGCGGCTCAGTTTTCGCCCGTGACCGTACGGCGCTCAACAACCCCGGTCAACCCTTCGGACATGCCTCCGTCACACCGCTGAAATCCTTCACCTGCGCCGTGGAACCGCGCACGACCAGCTCCGGCTGGAAGACGAACTCGGTGCGCTGCACGGGGTTTCCCTCGATCTCCTCGACGAGGGCGCCCACCGCGGCCGACGCCATCGCCCGCACCGGCTGCCGCACCGTGGTCAGCGGCGGGTCCGTGAAGGCGATCAGCGGCGAGTCGTCGAAGCCCACCACCGAGAAGTCGCCGGGCACGCTGAGGCCGCGCTGGCGGGCCGCCCTGACCGCGCCGAGCGCCATCATGTCGCTGCCGCACACCACGGCCGTGCAGCCGCTGTCGAGCAGTGCGCCGGCCGCCGCGTGCCCGCCCTCGACCGTGAACAGCGTGCGCCGCACGAGCAGTTCGGCCTCCCCCTGCTCCAGGCCGAAGTGCTCGTGCAGGGCCGCCGCGAACCCCTCGGCCTTGCGCCGCGAGGGCACGTACCGGGTCGGCCCGATGGCGAGGCCGATCCGCTCGTGTCCCAGGTCCACCAGATGGCGCACCGCCATCCGCACGGCGGCCCGGTCGTCGGACGACACGAAGGAGACGGGGACGTGCTCGTTGTAGCCGTTGACGAGGACGAACGGCACGCCCCTGCCCGCGAGTCCGAGATAGCGCCCGGGGTCGGCCGTCGTGTCGGAGTGCAGTCCCGAGAGGAAGACGATGCCGCTGACGCCGCGCGCCTCCAGCTGCTCGACCAGCTCGTCCTCGGTGGCACCGCCCGGCAGCTGCGTGCACAGCATCGGCGTGTAGCCGTGCCCGGCGAGGACCTGCTCGATGACCTGCGCGAAGGCCGGGAAGATCGGGTTGGTGAGCTCGGGGATCACCAGGCCCACCAGGCCCGCGCTGCGCCGTTTCAGACGCAGCGGCCGCTCGTAGCCGAGGACGTCGAGCGCGGCGAGGACCCGGCGCCGGGTGGCGTCGGCCACGCCCGCCCTGCCGTTGAGCACGCGGCTCGCGGTGGCCTCGCTGACCTCGGCCTGGGCGGCGATGTCCGCGAGCCGCGGGGCGCCGCGCTCAACGTCACGAGGGCTCCGGTCGGCGTCCCGCGGCGGGGACGTCGTCACACCTCCCACCAGACGGTGGTGTCGGCGGGCAGGTTCACGAGACCGTCCACGGCTTCGACGACGTCGCCGCTCGAAAGGAGTGCCCGGCCGGGGGCCGGAATCCGCACCGCCGCGCCCGTGGTGTTGGCGGTGCACACGAATCCGTCGCGCCGGAACGCGAGGACGCCGTCGGGCGCGTCCAGCCACTCCAGCGCGTCGCCCGCGCCGAGCCCCGCCCGCGCACGCCGGACGGCGAGCGCCTCGCGGTACAGCTCCAGGGTCGAGCCGGGCACGCCGGTCTGCGCCTCGACGCTCAGCTCGCCCCAGCCGGACGGCTGCGGCAGCCAGCTGCCGCCGGACCCGAAGCCGTACGACGAGCCGTCCTTGGTCCAGGGGATCGGCACGCGGCAGCCGTCGCGGAACCCGTCCTGGCCCTGCGCCCGGTGGAACGACGGGTCCTGGCGGGCCTCGTCGGGCAGGTCGGTGACGTCGGGCAGGCCGAGCTCCTCGCCCTGGTAGAGGTACGCGGAGCCGGGCAGCGCCAGCATCAGGAGCGTCGCGGCCCGGGCGCGCCGCAGGCCGAGCTCCCGGTCCCCGGGGGTGCGCAGCTGGGTGCCGAGCCCCGGCTCGTTGGCGAAGCGGGTGGCGTGCCGGGTGACGTCGTGGTTGGACAGGACCCAGGTGGCGGGGGCGCCGACGGGGCGCATCGCGGAGAGGGAGCCGTCGATGACCGCGCGCAGCTCGGCGGCGTCCCAAGGGGTGCCCAGGTACTGGAAGTTGAAGGCCTGGTGCATCTCGTCGGGGCGCACGTACAGGGCGGTGCGCTCGACGGTCGGGGTCCACGCCTCGGCGACCAGGACCTTGTCGCCCGCGTACTCGGCGAGGACCTGCCGCCAGCTGCGGTAGATCTCGTGCACGCCGTCCTGGTCGAAGAACGGCATGGTGTCGTTGCCGAGCAGCTTCAGCTGGTCGCGGTGGCCGATGTCGGGCAGTCCCGCGGCCTTGACGAGGCCGTGGGCGACGTCGACGCGGAAGCCGTCGACGCCCATGTCGAGCCAGAAGCGCAGGATCGAGCGGAACTCGTCGCGTACGGCGGGGTGGTCCCAGTCGAAGTCGGGCTGCTCGGGGGCGAACAGGTGGAGGTACCACTCGCCGGGGGTGCCGTCGGGGTTCTCGGTGCGGGTCCAGGCGGGCCCGCCGAAGATGGACTCCCAGTCGTTGGGCGGGAGTTCGCCGCGCTCACCCTTGCCGGTACGGAAGTGGTAGCGGTCCCTGAGGGGCGAGCCCGGTCCTTCCTTGAGGGCGCGCCGGAACCAGTCGTGCCGGTCGGAGGAGTGGTTGGGCACCAGGTCGACGATGACGCGCAGGCCGAGCCCGTGCGCGTCGCGGATCACCGCGTCGGCGTCGTGGAGGGTGCCGAACATGGGGTCGATGGCGCGGTAGTCGGCGACGTCGTAGCCCGCGTCGGCCTGCGGCGACGCGTAGAACGGGCTGAGCCAGACGGCGTCGACGCCGAGGTCCTTCAGATAGGGCAGGCGGGCGCGGATGCCCGCCAGGTCGCCCATGCCGTCGCCGTCGCCGTCGGCGAAGCTGCGCGGATAGACCTGGTAGATCACCGCGTCGCGCCACCAGTCCGTACGCGTACCGGAGGCGGGGGCGGCGGGGGCAGCGAGGTCCTTGGTCATGTCGTCCCTGTGAGATGGAGGCAGAAGAGAGCGGCGGAGCGGAGAGCGGGGGCGGGCGTCAGGACTTCGTGGCCCCGGCCGTCAGGCCGGAGACGAGGTGGCGCTGCACCAGGCCGAAGATCACCGCGGCGGGCACGGCCACGATCACGGCGGCGGCCGTGAGCGAACCCCAGTCGCTGGTGTACTGGTTGACGAAGGTCTGCAGGCCGCCCGCGAGCGTCAGGTTCTCCTCGCCCGTCATGAAAGCGGAGGCGTAGGCGACCTCGGCCCAGCCGGTGATGAAGCTGTAGAAGGCGGTGACGGCGAGGCCGGGCTTGGCGAGCGGCAGGATCAGCCGCCAGAACGTGCCGAACGGGTTGAGCCCGTCCACGCGGCCCGCCTCGTCGATCTCCACCGGGATGGTGTCGAAGTACCCCTTCATCATCCAGGCGCTGAACGGCACCGCGATGGTCAGGTAGGTGAGGACCAGGCCCATGGGCTGGTTGAGCAGCTCCAGGCTCGCGAGCAGGTTGTACAGCGGCACGATGAGCACGGCGACCGGGAACATCTGGGTGATCAGGAGCAGCCACATCAGGGGGCGCATGCCGGGGAACCTGAACCGGCTGACGGCGTACCCGGTGGTCGCGGAGATGAACACGCCGATGACGGTGGTCAGGCCGACGACGAGCAGGGAGTTGACGACCCAGTCGAGGAACTTGGTCTCGTTGAGTACGTGGTCGTAGTTGCCGAGCGTGAAGTCCTTCACGAGGGCCGTGGAGAACGCCTCGCTCTCGGGCTTGAACGAGGTGACGAGCAGCCACAGCGGCGGAAGCACCGCGACGGCGCTGGCGATGAGCAGGGTCGTGTGCAGCGCGACGGACGCGAGCGGCCCGCGCTCGCCGCGCGCCCTGACCTTCTTCGGTGTCACGGAGGTCACCACACCTCTCCTTGCTTGCGGAGCGCGCGGCGGTAGACCACCGCGAAGAGCGAAAGGAGCAGCAGGATGAGCACGCCCCAGGCCGCGGACCCGGCGAAGTCGCGGGGGCTGACGACGAACGAGAGCCGGTAGGCGTACGTCACCAGGATCTCCGTGGCGTCGCCAGGACCGCCCCGGGTGAGCAGGAAGATCACCGGGAACATGTTGAAGGTCCAGATGGCGCTGATGAGGACCACGGTCGTGGCGACGGGCCTGAGCCCCGGCAGGGTCACGTACCGGAAGCGCTGCCAGGCGCTCGCGCCGTCCATCTCCGCGGCCTCGTACAGCTCGCCCGGGATGGACTGGAGCCCGCCGAGCATGGCGACCAGCATGAACGGCACGCCGAGCCAGACGTTGACGGCGATCACCGAGAGCTTCGCCCAGGTCGGGTCGTTCAGCCACGGGACCGCGTCGATGCCGCCGCCTTCGAGGATCTTGTTGAGGAGGCCCTTCTTCTCGTTGAAGAGCAGCCGCCAGGTGAAGACGGAGACGAACGCGGGCACCGCCCAGGGCAGGATCAGCGCCATCCGGTAGACGGAGCGGCCCTTGAGCTTGCGGTTGAGCATGTTCGCGAGGACGAGTCCGAGGGCGAACGACAGGGCGACGCAGGACACCGTCCAGACGACGGTCCAGGTCAGCCGGTCCCAGAAGACGCCGTCGTCGAGGATCGCCCGGTAGTTGTCGAGGCCCACCGACTCGTACGTCGCCGGGATGTGGTTGACGCCGATGGTCCGCTCGACGTTCGCCTCGTTGGCGTTCGTCGTCGAGAGGAAGACGCCGCGGGCCAGCGGATAGCCGACGATCACGCCGATGACGATCACCACGGGGGCGACCATGGCCCAGGCGTACCAGTGGGTGGTGAGCGTCCTGCGCAGGCGCCCCGGGTTCTTGCCGTGGCCGCGGGCGCGGCCGCGCTCGGCGGCCGCGCCCCGCTGTGCCTTCACGACCGGCCGGCCGCTGTCGACAGCCATGCCTACTTGTAGTCCTTCAGGAGCTTGCGGTACGCGTCGCCGATGCCCTTGGCGCCGTCGCCGGGCGAGGTGTCGCCGTTCAGGACCTTGCCCATCTGCAGCCGGATCGGCTCGAACAGGGAGTTGGCCTCGGGGATCCACGGCCGCTGCACGGACTTGTCGACGGCCGGCTTGAAGAACTGGACCATCTGGTTGCCCTTGACGGACTTGACCTCGTACACGGAGGTGCGGGTCGGAAGGAGGCTGAGCTTCTCGGTGGTCTGCTGCTGCACCTTCGCCGAGCTCATGTACTTGATGAACGCGTAGGAGGCGTCGAGGTTCTTGGAGCCCGCGTACGCGGCGAGGTTCCAGCCGCCCTGCGGCGAGGCCTGGCGCGCGCTGCCGCCGGGCACGGGCGCGACGCCCAGGTTGGCCTTGTCCTTCTTGAACTGCTTGCCCTGCAGGGCGCCCTCGATGGACCAGGGGCCGTCGAGGGCCATCGCGACGTCGCCGTCCTTGAAGGCGTTCAGCTGGTTGTTGTAGCCGTCGCTGGCGTCGGTGACCGCGGCCTTGGAGTCGACGAGGTCCTTCATGACCTTGAAGGCGGCCTCGCCCTCGGCGTCGTCGACGGTGATCTCCTTCTTCTTGGTGTCGAGGAGGTCACCGCCCTCGCCGTAGAGGTACGGCAGGTAGAAGTACGGGTCGTCGCCGCGCAGGTACAAGCCCGTCTTGCCGGACTTCGACTTGATCTTCTTGGCGGCGGACTTGACGTCGGCGAAGGTCTTGGGGACCGCGACGCCCGCCTGCTTGAGCATCTTCTTGTTGTAGAAGAGCGCGAGGGTGTCGATGGTCTGCGGAGCCGCGTAGGTCTTGCCCTTGAACTTGGTGCTCGCGGCGGCCTGCGGCAGGTAGTCGTCCGGCTTGTCGAGGGCGGCGGTGCCGTCGAGGGGCGCCAGGTAGCCGAGGTTGGCGAAGTCGGCGACCCAGGCGACCTCGGTGCGCATCACGTCGGGGGCACCGGAGTTGCCGCCCGCGGCGTTCTTGAACTTGGCGTTGGCCTCGCCGAACGGGACGCTGACGTAGTTGACCTTGACGCCCGGGTGCAGGTCCTCGAAGCCCTTGGCCAGCTTCTCGTACGTGCCCTTCTCCGCGTCGTTCGAGGTGTCCCAGAACGTCACGGTGCCGGAGAGCTTGCCGCCGCTCTTCTTCCCGCCGTCGCCGTCGTCGCCGCCGCACGCTGCCGCTGTCAACGTGAGGGCGGCGACCAGTGCGGTGGCCGCTGTGCCACGCCGCATGTGAACTCCTTCAACTGGTCCCGGAAAGGCCCGGGATGATCCCGGAATGACCCGCAGACGAGGGGAGACGAAGAGGTGCCTCCCGGGGCCGCACCAGGACCTGTCCGAGGGGTCGGCGCGGCGTCGGGCTGGCAGGAACGTAACAGGCTTGAAAACGTCTCGAAAGACCTTGCGGGAAATTTCTGCAAGAGACGGCAATCGTTACCGCCGCGTGTCCTGTCCATTACCGATGCGCCCCGGACCACCCATGCTCAGTTCTTGCTGCAAGCTTTCGCAAGACGTGGGCAAGACGCCGTCCGGCCTGTACAGTCCGCTGCATGACCGCACGGCTCGTCGACATCGCAGCCCAGGCGGGGGTCAGCGAAGCGACGGTGAGCCGGGTCCTGAACGGCAGGCCCGGCGTGGCCGTGGCCACCCGCGAGGCCGTCCTCGCCGCGCTCGACGTGCTCGGCTACGAGCGCCCCGTCCGGCTCCGCCGCCGCGACAGCGCGGGCCTGGTCGGCCTGATCACGCCCGAGCTGGACAACCCGATCTTCCCCGCGCTCGCCCAGGTCGTCGGCCAGGCCCTGACGCGCCAGGGCTACACACCGGTCCTCGCCACCCAGACCCCGGGCGGCTCCACCGAGGACGAGCTCACGGAGATGCTGGTGGACCGCGGTGTCGCCGGGATCATCTTCGTGTCGGGCCTGCACGCCGACACCACCGCCGACATGGGCCGCTACGAGGCGCTGCGCGCCCAGGGCGTCCCCCACGTCCTGGTCAACGGCTTCTCCCCCAAGGTCGACGCGCCCTTCGTGTCGACCGACGACCGGGCCGCGGTGCGGCTGGCCGTGCGGCACCTGGCCTCGCTCGGCCACACCCGCATCGGCCTCGCGGTCGGGCCCAAGCGCTTCGTGCCCGTCGTCCGCAAGATCGAGGGCTTCCACCTCGGCATGCGCGAGCTCCTCGGCCTGTCCACGGCGGAGTCCGAGGAGCTGGTCGAGCACTCCCTCTACACGCTGGAGGGCGGGCAGGCGGCCGCGACCGCGCTGATCGCCCGCGGCTGCACGGGCGTCGTGTGCGCCAGCGACATGATGGCGCTCGGCGCCGTCCGCGCCGCCCGCGAACAGGGCCTCGACGTGCCGCGCGACATCTCGGTGGTCGGCTTCGACGACTCGCCGCTCATCGCGTTCACCGACCCGCCCCTGACCACGATCCGCCAGCCCGTGCAGGCGATGGGCCAGGCGGCGGTGCGCGCGCTCCTGGAGGAGGTCGGCGGCACGCCCGCCCCGCACAGCGAGTTCGTCTTCCTGCCGGAGCTGGTGGTGCGCGGCTCCACCGCGTCGGGGCGGCGGGCCGCCCGCTAGCGGGACCCGGCGAGGCGGCGGCCCGCCGCCCCGTACACGTACTTGACGGGCAGCCTGACCACCAGGCGCCGCTCCCTGACCATCGCCGAGCGGAAGCGCTCCCAGTCGGGGTGCTCGCCCTGGAACCCCCGGAACACCTCGACGAGTTCGTCGGCGACCGCGTCGTGCGGGTCCGTCGTGATGGGGGTGAGCTCGGCCTCGCCCTCAGCAGCCATGTACGCGTAGCCGTTGGGGCTGCTCACGAAGAAGGTCGCGCGCGGATCACGGCGCAGGTTGCGGGTCTTGGCGCGGTCGTAGGTGACCATGAGCCGGACGACGCGCGCGTGCGGGTCGTACGCGTAGCCGACGTTCGACAGCTGCGGGCGGCCGTCGCGCTTGAGGGTCACGAGCGTGCCGACGCGCTGCGCGGCGAGCAGCTCGAACAGGGCGTCGTCGCCGGTCTTCCCCCTGTGGTCAGCCATGGGTCTTCCCCCCTGTGGTCAGCCGTGGGTCACTCCCCGAGTGCTCGGGCACGGGGCTCCCCCGAGTGTTCGGTCGTGGGGCGAGCGTAGGGCGGACGGGTGGGTGTCCACCGCTTTCGCGGGCGCGTGCACCTTCCGCGGAGGGGGACGAAGCGGTGCCCTCGCCGTCCTGCGGGGGATTCGGACGTGCGAAGGCACCGCGGCAGGGGGTGTCACGTGGTGGCGAGGGCCTCCGTCGGGGGCAGCCGGGCGGCGCGGACGGCCGGGTAGAAGCCGGCCAGGCCGCCGATGACCAGGGTCGCGCCGACACCGCCCGCCATCGCCCACACCGGCACCACCGAGGGCCAGCCCTGGTAGGCGGCGTACCCGGAGGTGACGGCGATGCCGAGCAGGACGCCCCCGAGCCCGCCGAGCGCGGAGAGCAGCAGCGCCTCGCACAGGAACTGGGTGCGGACCTGCCCGCGCGTCGCGCCGAGGGAGCGGCGCAGGCCGATCTCGGAACGGCGCTCAAGGACGGAGATGACCATGGTGTTGGCCACGCCGACGCCGCCGACGAGCAGGGCGACCGCGCCGAGCCCGAGGAGCAGGCCGCTGAGCGTGTCGTCGGTGGCCTCCTTGGCCTCCAGGGCGTCGGACGGCCGCGAGACGTTGGCCTCGCCGGGGTTCTCGGGGTTGGCGGTGGCGCCGAGCACGGACTGGACGTCGGTGACGGCCGCGTCGTCGGTGCGCGTGTACACGGTCGTCGGGTAGCCGTCGAAGTCCAGCTCCGCCTCCGCGACCGGCCAGCCGACGAGGGCGGCGGAGTCGAGGTCCGGCACCAGTTCGTTGGGCGCGAGCAGGCCGACGACGGTGAACCACCGGCCGCCCAGCCACACCTTCGTGTCGGCCCCTGCCCGGAAGACCCCGAGCTGCTCGGCGGCCTTGGGGCCGAGGACCACCGCCGGATAGCGGGCGTTGGCGGCGTTCAGCCAGCGGCCGTCGACGACCTTCGCGCCCGCGGGTCCCGGCAGATCCGTGCGGGCCGCGTACACGGTGAGGCCGCCGGTCTCCTCCTTCGGCACGTGGTCGTTGCGGTACACCTTCGCCGCCGTCCTGCCGACGGCGGAGACCGCGTCGACGCCGTCGATGTTGCCGATCATCTCCACGGACTCGTCGGGCAGATGGGCGGCGCCGCCCGCGAAGGACTGGCCGGGGGTGACCGTGAGCAGATTGGTGCCGAGCGCGGCGAGGCGCCGGTCGAGGTCCTCCGTGCTCGACGTCGAGATGCCGACCACGCTCACCATCGCGGCGATGCCGATCGCGATGCCGAGGGCCGAGAGGAACACGCGCAGCGGCCGCGAGCGCAGGCCCGAGCCGCCGACCCGCAGCACGTCGGCGGGGCGCAGCCGGGCGGGTTTGGGGCGCGGCCGGTCAGGGCCCTGCCGCGGGGCGGGAGACGTGCGCTCCTTCGCCGTACTCGCTGTCACGGGCCGCTTCGCCGTCCTCCTTGTCGCGAGCTCCTTCGCCGTACGCATCGTCGCGAGCCCCTTCGTCGTACTCACCGCGCGGCCTCCCCCGTCAGCGGTCCGGCCGGGACGAGTGCGCCGCCGTCGTGCCGCCCGGACGCCGTGTCGTGCTCGACGCGGCCGTCCTTGATCCGCACCTCGCGCGGCAGGGCGCCCGCGATGTCCCGGTCGTGGGTGATCACGACGATCGTGGTCCCGGCCCGGTGCAGCTCGTGCAGCAGGTCGATGACCACCGCGCCGGAGCGCGAGTCCAGGGCGCCCGTCGGCTCGTCGGCGAGCAGGAGCATGGGGCCTCCCCTGCTCGAAGAGCTTGGGGAAGGGTCGCCGAGCACCGCGCGGGCGAGGGCCACGCGCTGCTTCTCGCCGCCGGAGAGCTGGTGCGGCTCGTGCTGGAGGCGGTGGCCGAGCCCGACCCTGCGCAGCGCGCGCTCGGCGAGGCGGCGCCGCTCGCCGCGGGAACGGCCGCTGTACAGGAGCCCGTCCGCGACGGAGTCCACCGCCGGGACGCCCGGCGCGAGATGGAACTGCTGGAAGACGAACCCGATCGTCTGGGCCCGGAGCGCGGACAGCTCCCGGTCGGTGAGGCTCCCGACGTCGTGGCCGTCGATGCGGACGCTCCCCGTGCTGGGCCGGTCCAGGGTGCCCATGATGTTGAGCATCGTGGACTTGCCGGAGCCGGACGGGCCGACGACCGCGAGGAGTTCGCCGCGCCGGACGACCAGGTCCACGTCCTTCAGGGCGTGCACGTCCCCGTACGTCTTGGAGACCCCGGAGAGCTCCACCACCGGGTGGTCCCCCGCGCTCACTTGGGCACCCCCACGACCGTGCCGACGGAGATCCCCTTGCCGGAGACCTCGACCGTGCTGTCGGCGAACATGCCGACCTCGACCGGCACGCGCCGCACGTCGCCGTCGGACTCGACGACCTCCAGGGCGTAGCCTCCGCCGCGCCGGGCCACCAGGGCGGTGACGGGGACGACGAGGACGTTCTCCCGGGTCTCGGCCTTCAGGGAGACGTCGACGGACGCGGCCTGGTAGCGGCCGAGGCCCCGCTGCGACGCGACCTTCAGCTCGACGGGCAGCGTGGCCTTGTCGTCAGCGCCGTTCCCGGAGTTCCCCGAGCCCTCGCCGGACGAGCCGCCGTCCCGCGGCGTGGTCGGCGTGCCGACGTCGGTGACCTCGGCCCGCACGGTGGTGTCGTCGGGCAGCGTGACCGTGGCCTTGGTGCCCTTCTCGACCAGGTCCTCGTACTGCGCGTCCAGGTCGACGGTCACGGCGCGTTCGGTGCCGGTCCAGCTCAGGACGGTGCCGCCGAGGGGTGCGCCGGGCTGGGCCCGGACGTCGGCGACGCGCCGGGCTCCGGAGGCGACCACGGCGTCCCCCGGCCGCACGGCGCCGGTCTCCTCGCGGCCCAGGTCGCCCTGCCAGTCGCGGACGGCGGCGGCGGTGTCGGAGGTGTACGTGTCGTCGACGGTGAAGCCGGTGTGGCCGAGCGCGGCGAGGTTCCGCTCCAGGACGCGGACGTCCGGGCCCTCGCTGCCTGTCTGCAGCGGCCGGTAGAGCGGCAACGAGCCGTACAGGAGCGGCACTTCGCGTTCGGCGACCTTGTAGACCGGGTCGCCGCGCTCGATGACGTCGCCGTCGTCGGGCACCCAGGTGACGACTCCGGCGCTCCCCCGCGCCCCCGCCGGTGCCTGAACGGCCGTCACATCGCCGTACCCCAGGGTGCCCTTGACGGTCTCGGTGCGGGTCAGCGTCGTCCGCTGCACCTTGGCGGTCCGCGGCGGCGCGGAGGGCGCGGAGCCGTCGGAGCCGTCCCCGTCACCTCCGAAGACCCCGGCGCTCGCGGCGCCCGCGGCGGCGACCACGACGACCGCGACAGCGACGATGACGGTGGTGCGCAGGGGGCGGCGCCTGCGGTGGCCGGTGGGCGCCGCAGCCTCGCCGTCGCCGCCGTCGCCGACCTCGCCGCCCTGTCCCGCGCTCATCTCCACGTCGGTGGAGGGCGGTTCAGGGGACTCGGCCAGCTCGCCCGGTTTACGCAGCTCCAGGGCGCCGGAGGTGTCGGCGGACCGGTGCGGTTCCTGGGCGCCCGCACGGCCTGCGGACTCGGCGGACTCCGCGTCGTGTTCCCGTTCTCTGGTCTCGTCGGGTGCGGTCACTGGCCGCCGCCCGTGCCGGTGAGGCCGCCGCCGGGCCACTTGTCCTGGCAGGCGACCCTGGCCTTCTGGAACGCGTCGCCGCCGGGGTTGATGCCGCTGCCCGCGAAGTCGATGGCCATGGAGCCGCCGTTGATCTCCGGGTCGGGCAGGTTGGGCAGTCCGTTCTTGCGCATGCACTTGGCCCACGCGGCGACCTTGCCCGAGTCGAGCGGCTTGCCGCCGCCCGCGCCGCCCCCGCCGAGCTGGCCCTGGGGCATCTTGTCGCGGCAGGCCTCCATCGCCTTCTGGAACTCGGGGGAGTTGGGGTCGACGCCCTCGCCCGGCGAGAGCTGGAGGCCGCCGCTCCCGGCCTGCTGCGGGTCGGGGAAGCCGGGTACGCCGTTCGCGCGCATGCACTTGGAGAAGGCGAGGGCCTGGTCGAAGGGGCTCGTCGGGGAGGGGTCGGCGCCGGCCGACGCGTTCGACTTGGCCTCGTTCGACGACCCGCCGTCGTCGGAACAGCCGACGAGCAGGGCTCCGGCGACGACCGCCGAAGCCACGAGCACAAAGGGTGCGGTTCGCTTGGGTGAGGTGGACATGGGGCCAAGTTGTACGCGGGCGCCGGTCACACGGCGGACACAAGCGGCGCCCCGCGTACAGACACCGCAGGGCGCCGCAGGACACCGCAGGACACCGGGCGCGCCGCGGGCCGTCGGCGTCGTTCACCGGCGGGCCGTCAGCGTCGTTCACCCAGCTCCCCCACCCCGGCGACACCCCGCTCCAGGAGGTCCACGAGCGTGTGCCTGCTCTTGCCGCGGGCCTCCGGCGCCAGGCCGCCGTCGTCCGGTTCGGCGAGGTCGTACAGCGCGGCGACGACGCCGGCGAGTTCCTCCTGGAGCCGGGTGAGGACGCCCGCGACCGCCGCCGCGTTGGACTCCACGATGTCGCCCCACAGGCGCGAGTCGCCGCCCGCGATCCGCGTGACGTCGCGCAGGCCCTGCCCGGCGAGCCGCGCCGCCGTACCCGGTCCGTCCCTGAGCCGTGCGGCCATCAGGCTGGCCACCAGGTGCGGCGCGTGGGAGATGAGGGCGACGGCGTCGTCGTGCGCGCGGGCCCGCATCACGCGCGGCACCCCGCCGCACAGCGCGATCAGGCCGAGGGCCCGGTCGAAGGCGGGCTTCGCGGTGCGCCGGGTCGGCGTGAGCACCCAGGGCCGGTCCCGGAACAGCTCCGCGCGGGCGGCGAGCGGCCCGGACCGCTCGCGCCCGGCCATGGGGTGGCCGCCGACGAAGGCGGACGGGTCCGGCGCGGTGTCCAGGATCTCGCGCTCGGGCCGCGCCTTCACGCTGGCCACGTCGGTGTAGCTGAGCGCGAGGCCGCGCGCCTGCTCCGCGGCGAGCACGGGCGCGATCTGGCTGGGCGGCACCGCGAGCACCGCCAGGTCCACGGGGTGCGGCGGGGGCCCGGCCCGGCCCGCGCCGAGGACCGCGGCGGTGCGGGCGGCGGACTCGTCCCGGTCCGAGAGGTAGACGGTCACGCCGTGCCCGCTCGCCGCGAGCGCCACGGACGTGCCGATGAGGCCGGTGCCGACGACGGCGAGCGTGCGGATCGTCACGGGGCACCGCTCGGCAGCGACTCGGTGATGACCGCGGCGAGCCTGTCGAGGCCCTGCTCGATCCGGTCGGGCGTCAACGTACTGATGGACAGGCGGAGTTGGTGGTGGCCCGCGGTGGAGCCGTAGAAGTGGTGCATGGGCGTGAAGAGCACGCCGTGGTGGCGGGCCGCGTGGGCGAGGAGGTCGTCGTCGACGGTGAACGGGACGGTGACCACGATGAAGAAGCCGCCCGTCGGGGCGTTCCAGGACACGCCCTCGTGGTCCTTGAGCCGCTGGGCGAGGCCGTCGAGCACCTGGTGCAGATTGCGGCGGTAGACCTCCGTCTCGCGGCGGTTGGCGGCGGCCATGCTGCAGCCGTGGGCGAGGAGCTTGCCGCCGATGACGGCCTGCACGATGGGCGGGGTGTTGACCGTGAGCATGCTCTTGATCTTCGAGAGTTCGTCGGCGAGCAGGGTGCCGCCGCCGCGGGCGCCGGTCACGCGCTGCCCCGCGACGGCGTAGCCCACGCGCGCGCCGGGCATGCCGGTCTTCGCGAACGACCCCAGGTAGACGACGCGTTGGTGCCGGTCGAGCGACTTGAGCGTGGGCGGGCGCTCGGCGGCGCTGTTCAGGAGGCCGTACGCGTTGTCCTCCAGGAGCAGCAGGTCCTCGGCCGCGGCGATGTCCAGGAGCCGGTGCCGGTCGGCGAGCGACAGGCTCACGCCGACGGGGTTGGCGAAGTCGGGCGTGACGTAGCAGGCGCGGACGCGGCGGCCCGCGGCGCGCGCCCGGCGGGCCTGTGCCACCAGGTCGTCCAGGTCGATGCCGTGCTCCCCGGTGCGTACGGGAAGGACCGGCAGGTCGGCGAGGAGTGCCGCGCCGGTGAGGCCGACGTAGGTCGGGCTCGGGGCGAGCACGGCGTCCCGGTCGTTCGCCCGGAGCGCGCGCAGGACCAGGAACATCGCCTCCTGGCAGCCGACGGTGACGACCACGGACGCGGGGTCGGCCGTGATGCCCTCGTCGACGGCGAGGCTGCGCGCCACGAGGTCGCCGATGATGCCCTTGGTGCCGCCGTACTGGAACAGTGTCCGGGCGACCTCCGCCTCGCTCAGGTGCAGGTCGTCGCGGAGGTGCGCGCAGAACGTGCGCAGGTATTCGTGGAGCAGGGCCACGTCGTAGAAGCCCTCGTAGGGGCGGCCCGCCGCGAACGAGATCGCGTCCGGGTACGTACCGGCGATCTGGTTGAGCAGATTCATGGACTCCATCGACGCGTCACCGAGCGACGCGTGCAGCGTGGCCGCCTGCAGAGTGGCCGCGTCCAGCTCGGCCCGGGTGATTTCCGATTCCAGGATTTCCATCACCTGCGTCCTTTGTCGGGAGGGTGCGGCTTGTGGGTTCGGCGAGTGGGTTCGGAGGGCGGTTCGGCACCGCTTTGACAGGTGCGGGGAACCGCCGGGCGACCGTACGATCGGGGCCGCATCAGAAGGTGCCGCAGCAGAAGTATTCGGCCTCGCCGTCCGGCGGTAAAGACGCACCCCGGAAGAGGAATTGAGCGATCCATGTGGCGCATTCCGTGCGGCGGGCGCCGGTTCATCGCATCCACATCCTTCCGTGTACGAGGACTCCCATGACGGATTTCCCCGCAAGGGCCCACACGGGCAGCGAACCCACCGATCTCACCGAACTCACCGATCTCGCCATCGATTACGTCGAGTTGTACGTCGACGACCTCGACGCGGCGGTGTCCGCCTGGGTCGACCGGTACGCCTTCGCGGTCGTCGGCACCGGCGGATCCGCCGTGCACCGGGGCGTCGCCCTGCGCCAGGGGCGCACGACCCTCGTGCTGACCGCCGCGACCTCGGGGGCGCACCCCGCGTACGGCTATGTCGCCACGCACGGCGACGGCGTCGCCGACATCGCCCTGCGCACCGCCGACGTGGCCGGGGCCTTCGCCGCCGCGGTGGCGGGCGGGGCGCGCCCGGTGCGGCGGCCGACGCGGCACGCGGGCGGCGGTCCGCGCGTCACGGCGGCCGTCGCGGGCTTCGGCGACGTCGTGCACACGCTCGTGGAGCGGGATCCCGGGGAGGGGCCCGGGCTGCCCGCCGGGTTCGTTCCGGCCCCGGAGCCACGGAGGCCGGGCGGCGGCGAGGCGGGGCTGCTCGACGTCGACCACGTCGCCGTGTGCCTGGACGCGGGCGACCTCGACTCGACGGCCCGGTTCTACGAACGCGCCCTCGGATTCCGGGAGATCTTCCAGGAGCGCATCGTCGTCGGCGCCCAGGCCATGGAGTCCAAGGTCGTGCAGAGCGCGGTGACCGGCGCGGTCACGCTGACGCTCATCGAGCCCGACCCGAAGGCGAAGGCCGGCCAGATCGACGAGTTCCTGAAGAGCCATCACGGGCCCGGCGTCCAGCACCTGGCGTTCTCCAGCGACGACGCGGTCCGCTCGGTACGGACCCTCGCCGCGCGCGGCGTCACGTTCCTGCGGACCCCCGCGGCGTACTACGACCTGCTCGGCGAGCGGATCGGCCTGAAGACGCACGCGCTGACCGACCTGCGGACGACGAACCTCCTGGTCGACGAGGACCACGGCGGCCAGCTGTTCCAGATCTTCACCGCGTCCGCCCATCCGCGCGGCACGCTCTTCTACGAGGTCATCGAGCGCCGGGGCGCGCGGACCTTCGGCAGCGCCAACATCAAGGCGCTGTACGAGGCCGTGGAGCTGGAGCGGACGGGACGGCGTGCCGCACCCTGACGGGATGGACCCCGACGGCACGGAACCCCAGGGCACGGAACTCCACGGCACGGAACCCGGCAGGACCGGCCCCGGCGGGGCGGCCGCCGACGCGCTGCGCGGCCTGGACGACCTGGACGGGATCGAGCGGGCCGGGGTGGCCGCGCTGCCCCATGACGTGGCGGACTTCGTCGCGGGCGGCAGCGGCCGCGAGCGGACCCTGGCGGCCAACCGGGAGGCGTTCGACCGTCTCTTCGTCACCCCACGGGTACTCAGGGACGTCTCCCGGTGCACGACGGACGCGACGCTGCTCGGGCGGCCGACGCGCCTGCCGGTGGCCCTCGCGCCGGTCGCCTACCAGCGGCTGCTGCACCCCGAGGGCGAGCTGGCCGCCGCGCGGGCGGCGCGCGCCGCGGGCGTGCCGTTCACCGTCGCGACCCTGAGCAGCGTGCCGGTGGAGGAGATCACGGCCGTGGGCGGCACGGTGTGGTTCCAGCTGTACTGGCTGCGCGGTGCGCGGCGCTCCCTGGACCTGGTGCGCCGGGCGGAGGACGCGGGCTGCGCGGCGCTGATGCTGACGGTGGACGTGCCCTGGATGGGGCGCAGGCTGCGCGACGTACGCAACGGGTTCGCGCTGCCCGCCCATGTGCGCGCGGCGCATCTGGACTCCGGTGCCCCCTCGACGGCGCACCGGTCTAGGGCGCACCGGTCGACGGCCGCGGCACCCGCGACGGCATCGGCGGTCGCCGCGCACACCGCCGAGGCGTTCTCCCCGGCCCTGACCTGGTCGTGCGTGGAGGCGGTGCGGTCCGTGACGCGCCTCCCGCTCGCCCTCAAGGGCGTCCTCGCGCCTCAGGACGCGGTGCGCGCGGCCGGGCTCGGCGTCGACGCCGTCGTGGTCTCCAACCACGGCGGACGGCAGCTCGACGGCGCGCTGCCGTCCGTCGACGCGCTGCCCGCCGTGGCCGCGGCGGTCGGCGGGGCCTGCGAGGTCCTGATGGACGGCGGCGTGCGCGGCGGGACGGACGTCCTGAAGGCCCTCGCTCTCGGCGCGTCGGGGGTCCTGGTCGGGCGGCCGCCGCTGTGGGGTCTCGCCGTGGCCGGGGAGGCCGGGGTGCGGCGCGTCCTCGACCTCCTCGCGGCGGAGCTCAGGGACGCGCTGGGGCTCGCGGGGTGCGACGGGGTCGCGGGGGCGCGGGAGTTACGGGTGACGCGGGTGCCGTAATCGCTGCGAGGAATTCCCGGGAACTGGGGGAATCGCCGGGGAACTGGGGGAATCACCGTGAGGGCGGTGATCAGTACATCATCCGTGGATCCACGTAGTGCTTGAATTCCAGGAGATTCCCTGTCGGGTCGATCAGGACGAAGGTGCGGTGTTCCTCGACGGTCCCGTCGAACCGCGTCCGCACCTGCTGGAATACCGGCACTTTCCGGAGGTCCACGAGCCGCAGCAGCGCGTCGAAATCGGCACCGGACCGGAACGTCACCCCGAAATGCCGTGGATAGAGCCGGGGATGCGCCCGCACGGGCTCGTCCGGCGCGTAATGGCAGACGAGTTGGTCACCGAAGAAGTCGAACGTGACGCGGTCGGGATAGCGCCGTGCGAGCGGGCAGCCGAGCAGCTGGTTGTAGAAGCGTGCCGCGGCGTCCAGGTCGCGGGCCGGTACGGCGATGTGGAAGGCGTCGTCGGATTTCCTCATCGGCCCGCCTCCGCCGTCCTCACCGGCCCGCCCGGAGGGCGCCGTCGTGGTCGAGGAGCGTGTCGGCGCGCAGTCCGAGCCGCAGCGTCTCCAGGGAGATGACGTCGGCGAGGGCGACGTTGCCGAGGTTGACGTCGCCGCCGACGCGTTGGATGAAGTACGTCTGCAGCTGTTTCGTGGGCGCCTCGAAGATGAGCCGGTCCGTGGGGATCCCGGCGGTGAGCACGTCCTCGATGAGCCCGAACCTGACCTCGCCGTCGGGCCTGCAGATGCCGCTGGTGCCGCTCTCGCGCGCCTCCAGGATCACCGAGCGCGCCCCCGCGTCCAGATCGCGGCGGATCGCCGCGATCCACTGGCTCGGCGGGAACGTCTCCGAGCGGTGCGGGTCCTTGAACCCCACTTCGGAGACGACCTCGAAGTCCGCGACGAGCCGGGCGATGAAAGCGGCCTTGCGCTCCGCGTCGAGGTCGATCGTGCCGTTGGACACCTCCACGCGTTCGCAGCCGTGCGCGAGACACAGCGCGCGGTAGTCGTCGAACCGGCCCCGCAGCACGTACTTCTCGAAGAGCGTGCCGCCGAACATGTACGGGATGCGGTGCCGGCGCAGGACCTCCGTCTTGGCCTCGATGCCCGCGGTGACGAGCGCCGTCCCCCAGCCGAACTTCACCAGGTCGACGAACTCGCCCGAGCTCTCCACGACGTCCTCGAACCAGCGGACCGGCGCGCCGCCGTCGATGACCATCGTCTGGCCCCTGGTGCGCGGCTTGGGCGGGCGCTCGGGCAGCTCGAGCGGGCGGGGCGGGCGGGGTGTGCGGGGCCGCACCGACTGGGTCATGACCGCTCAACTCCCTTGGTATTCGGCGGGTTTGCAGCTGGGCTCGGGCTGGTCCTCGGCCGGCCTGCGGGCCTCTGGGTGCGCTCCGCCACGAGCAGGCCCTTGTGCACCTTGCCGAGCGCGGTGCGCGGCAGGGCGTCCACCACGTGCAGCTCCTGCGGCAGCTTGTACGGGGCCAGGCGCGCGGCGAGGAAGGCGGCGAGGGCCGCGCGGTCCGGCGACGCCGCGACGACCCAGGCCGCGACGCGCTGCCCGAGCCGGTCGTCGGGCAGCCCGACCACGGCGGCCTCGGCGACGTCCGGGTGGGCGAGGAGCGCGTCCTCCACCTCCCCGGCGCCGACGCGGTAGCCGCCGCTCTTGATGAGGTCGGTGTCCTTGCGGCCGAGCAGCCGCAGCCGGCCGTCCGGCAGCCACGCGCCGAGGTCCCCGGTGCGGAACCAGCCGTCGGCGTCGACGGCGGGACCGCGTCCCAGGTAGCCGGAGAAGAGCCCGGTGCCGCGCACCCACACCTCGCCGCCCGCGTCCGCCGCACCGCCCGTGTCGGCCGCACCTCCCGCGTCCGCCGCGTCCGCCGGGGCGAGCCGCACCCGCATCCCCGGCACCGGCCGCCCCACCGCGCCCGGGTCCCCGTCCTGGCGGAGGTCCGCGAGACGCGGTGACGTGACGACAAGGGTCTCCGTCATGGCGTACCGGTTGAGGATCCGGTGGCCGGCGAGCCTGCGGACGCGCTCGGCGACCGCGGGGCGCAGCCGGTCGGCCCCGGACACGAGGAGCCGCGCGGCACCGATGTCCTTCAGATCGGCGGCGCCCAGGGAGCCCCAGAGGGCGGGCACCCCGAAGTAGACGGAGGCGCCCGGCACCGGGGTGAGGTAGCGGCCGGTGTGCACGAGCGGGGAGCCGACGCGCAGCGGGCCGAGGCCGCCGAAGACGAGGCCGTGCACGTGGGACAGGGGAAGGGCGTGGGCGAGTACGTCGTCGGGGGTCCAGCGCCACAGCTCGGTGAGCGCGTCGAGGCTCGCGGCGATCGCGCGGCGCGGGATGACGACGCCCTTGGGCGGTCCGGTGGAGCCGGAGGTGTAGAGGATCAGGGCGGGCGACTCGTCCGGCGGCGGTGCGTCCGGCAGGGTGTCACGGGCGGTGAGGTCGGCGCCGTCGACGAGGAGGTCGGCCCGGGCGTCGCGCAGGACGTGCGCGCGCTCGTGCGGGCCTGCCGCCGGGTTCAGCGGGACCGCGGCGGCCCCGGCGGTCAGGACGCCCGCCACGGCGACGAGGCTCGCGACGCTCGGGTGCGCCACGACGACAACCCGGCGGGCGCCCGCCACGGACCGGGCGACGGCGCCGACGGCGCCCGCGAGGTCGTCCCCTTCGAGCCGCAGGCCCGCCACGTCGACGCTCGCCCTGCCGTCCGCGAGCGCGGGCAGCAGGCCCGGCACGCGCTCCGTCGCCATGCCCGCCGCCTACGCGGCCGGTCCGTCGACGAGCGCCGCGACCGCCGCGACGAACGCGCCGAGCGTCGGGTTCTCCCAGATGTCCCGCAGGCCGCCCAGCTCCACCTGGTACGCGTCCTCGACCGCCGCCAGCACGTGCAGGGCGGCCAGCGAGTGCCCGCCGAGCGCGAAGAAGTCGTCCTCGTCGGCGACTTCGGGCACGTTCAGGGCCTCGCACCACAGGGGGGCGACGACGTCCCGTACCGGTGTGTTCATGGCCTCGCGGACCGGTGTGTCCGTCATGTCTCCTCCAGGTGGTGGCGGTCCGGGACGATCTGTACGCGCATGGTCGGCTCCCCTTGTCACCCCATGTCCCCCCCTCGTCCTCACCAGGTGACCAACAGGCGGTCGAGGCCGTGGGCGAGCGCGTGGACGCGGAAGCGCACGACTTCTTCAGGGGCCGCTCCTTCGGGGGCGGCGAGCCGCAGCCCGGGCAGGCCCCGCAGCAGCGCCGGGCAGGCGACCGCCAGGGTCACCCGGGCCAGGGCCGCGCCCAGGCAGTAGTGGATGCCGTGGCCGAAGGTGACGTGCGGCGCGGGCGGGCGCGTGATGTCGAAGCGGTCGGGGTCCGCGGTGAGGGCGGGGTCGCGGTTGGCCATGGGCAGGGAGCAGATGACGTGCTCCCCCGCCCTGATGAGCTGTCCGCCGACGGTGACGTCGGTCAGGGCGACGCGCGGGGTCGGGGCGTGCGGCACCGCGAGGTGGCGGAGCAGTTCGTCGACCGCCCGGTCCACCGCGGTGGGGTCGTCGCGGACGGCGGCGAGCTGGTCGGGGTGTTCGAGCAGGGCCAGCGTGCCGAGGCCCAGCGTGCCCGACAGGTTGTCCAGGCTCGCGAGGACCAACAGGACGCACACGCCCCGCAGTTCCTTGTCGGTGACGTCGTCGCCGTGCTCGCGGACGAGCGTGCCGAGGAAGCCGTCGTCGGGGTCGCGGCGCTGCCGGTCCACCATCGCGGCGACGTACCGGGAGAGGAGTTCGCCGACCCTGGCCCGCCGCGCCCGCCCCTGTCCGGCGGCGAGGAAGCCGTGACAGCGGCGCAGGAAGTCGCCGCGGTCGTCGCGGGGCACCCCGATCAGCTCGCACAGCACGGCCCCCGGTACGGGCAGCGCGAAGTGCTCCACCAGGTCGGCGGGCGGCCCGGCGGCCCGCAGGGCGCCGATGCGTTCGGCGACGAGGGCGTCGAGGCGCGGCCGGAGCCGACGGATCCTGCGGAGGGTGAACTCGGGCGTGAGGATGCCCCGGAGCCGGGTGTGCTCGGGCGGGTCGTAGTCCATGAGCTGCCCGACCATCGCGTCCGGCCGGACGCCGGGCTCCCGTCCGTGCGCGGTCCTCGCTCCGAAGCGGCGCCGGGTGGAGAACCGGGCGTGGTCGCCCAGGACTTGGCGCACTTCGGCGTGTCCGGTGACCAGCCACACGGGCAGTCCGTCGGTGCCCGGACCCACCTCGATCCGCGTGACGGCCTTGCGGGCGGCGAGGTCGCGCAGGGCGGGGGCCGGGTCGAGGCGGTCGCGAAGGGTGTGGACGGGGGGCGCGGCTTCGTTGGACAAGGCTGACGTCGCTCGGTCGGACGCGGCTGACGCGGCTTCGTTGGACGCGGCTGACGTGGCTTCTTGGGACGTGGCTGCGGACATGGCTCCTGCTACCAGGTGACGGGCAGTGTTTCCACGCCGTACGGGGCCTGCGGCCGGAAGCGGATCTCTTCCGGGGGCACGGCGGCCCGCAGCGCGGGGAAGCGGCCGAGGAGCGCGGGGAAGGCGCCGCGCAGCTCCATCCGGGCGAGCGGCGCGCCGACGCAGTAGTGGATGCCGTGGCCGAGGGCGACGTGGGCGGCGGGCTCGCGGGTGATGTCGAGGCGGTCGGGCACGCCCTCGGGGGTGCCGCGGTTGGCGGCGATCAGGGAGCAGGCCACCCGGTCACCGGCCTTGATCACCTCGCCGCCGAGCGACACGTCCTCGCGTGCGGTGCGGGGCGACGCGGTCGGAATCACCGAGAGGTAGCGGATCAGCTCCTCTACGGCCCGGTCAGTCAACTCCGGCTGTTGCCTGAGGAGTTGGAGCTGTCCCGGATGTTCCAGGAGAGCGACGAGGCCGAGGCCGAGCATCGCGGCCACGTTCTCGACGCCGGAGCCCATCACGAACGCGCTGAGTCCGACCAGCTCCTCGTCGCTGACGTCCCCGCCGTGTGCGCCCACGACCCGGCCGAGGAGGTCGTCGCCCGGGTCGTGGCGCTTGCGGGCCACGAGGCGGGCCATGTACGCCATGTACGCGGCGCCCGCGGTCACCTGCGTCGCGCGGCCGCGGAACGCGGGGCGGCCGACCTTGAGCAGCCGCGCCAGGTCCGCCCGGTCGTCGCGCGGCACGCCGAACAGCTCGCACATCACGAGGCCCGGCACCGTCCAGGCGACGTGGCGCATGAAGTCGGCGGGCCGCCCGGCCTTCTCCAGGGCGTCGAGGCAGTCCGTGACGACGCGGTCGACGGCGGGTTCGAGGCCCCGCATCCGGCGGACGGTGAACTCCGGCGCGAGGAGCTGCCGCAGGCGCCCGTGCTCGGGCGGGTCGTACTGCACGAGGTTGCCGGCCTGGGCGGGCCGCCCGGTGCCGCGGCCGCTCGCCGCGGGCAGCCGGGTGCTGAACCGCTCCGTGTCGCCGAGGACGGCGCGCACCTCGTCGGGCCCGGTGACGAGCCAGCCGGGCCCGGCCGACGGGTCGTCGGAGAGGTCGGCGCGGGTCAGCGGTGCCCGTGCGCTCAGGTGCGTGAGTTCGGGCAGCGGGTCGAGCCGGTCGCGCCGGTTGTGCATCGAGAGGTCCGTCGGCCGCGCCATGTCACGGACCCCCTCACTCGCCTGCCGCGGCCGGGCCGCCCGCCGCCGGGCCCGGGTCGTCCGGAACGCGCCAGCGCATGCCGTCCGGCGACGGCACCAGGCCGCCCTCGAACAGCGGGGTCTCCGGTTCGGCGTCGTCGCCGAGCAGGGCGCGCATCTGGACCTGGCCGCCCTCCTGCATCACCTCGCGCACCACCGACGACTTGAACAGCGGCACCATGCTGTCGTCGGCGCCGCCCGCGAGCGTGCCCACCGCGTCCGCGAACTCCGCGGAGCCCTCGGTGAAGCGCTTGGCGACGACGTCCGCGTCGGTGAGGACCTGCTCGCCGGAGGAGACGCCGCCGATCAGCTCGACGAACGACTGCAGTTCGGGCCGGTCGGTCCTGGTGACCTTCTTGGCCTGCCAGAAGTACGAGTCCTCGTCGTGGTGCATCTCGTAGAAGGACAGCAGGAACTCGTAGAACACGCCGAACTCACGGCGGTAGCGGGCCTCGAACTCCTTGACGGCGCGCGGCTCGTCCACGCCTCCGGCGAGCACGCTGTTCACGGAGCGCGCCGCGAGCAGCGCGCCGTACGTCGACAGGTGGACGCCGGAGGAGAACACCGGGTCGACGAAGCAGGCCGCGTCGCCGACCAGGAGCATGCCGGGCCGCGCGAACGTCGTGTGGTGGTACGAGTAGTCCTTGCGGACCCGCAGCTTGCCGTACGGCCCTGTCGTGACCCGCCGGGCGTCCGCCAGGTACTCGGCGATCAGCGGGCACTCGTCGATCAGGGCCATCAGCGCCTTGTGCTGGTCCCCCTGGATCTTCTCCGCAAGCTCGCGCCGCACGACCGCGCCGACGCTGGTCAGCGTGTCACTCAGCGGGATGTACCAGAACCAGCCGCTGTCGAACGCGACGGACAGGATGTTGCCGGAGTTGGGCTCGGGCAGCCGCTTGCCGCCCTCGAAGTAGCCGTACAGGGCGAGGCTGCGGAAGAACTCGGAGTACTCGCGGGTGCCGCCGACGCGGTGGTGGATGCGGCTCTTGTTGCCGGACGCGTCCACGACGAACGTGGCGAGCGCCCGCCGTTCGGCGCCGTCGGCGTCCGTGTACCGCACGCCGCGGACCCGCTCGTCGTCGGCGATCACATCGACGGCCGCGCAGCCCTCGCGCACGTCGGCGCCCACGCGCCGGGCGTTGTTCAGGAGGATCTCGTCGAACCTGGACCGCTCGACCTGGTAGGCGTACGACGTGGGGCCCGACATGCGCGGGGAGACCGCGAAGGCGAACGTCCAGGGCTCCGGGTTGGTGCCCCACTTGAAGGTGCCGCCGCGCTTGCGCGGGAAGCCCGCCTTGGCGAGCTCGTCGGCGACGCCGGTCATGCGGCACACGCCGTGCACCGTGGACGGAAGGAGCGACTCGCCGATCTGGTGGCGGGGGAAGTGCTCCTTCTCCAGGACCAGCACCCGGTGGCCCTGCATGGCCACGAGCGCGGCCGCCGTCGATCCGCCGGGCCCGCCGCCGACGACCACCACGTCGAATTCCTCGGAATCCGGCAAGGTCATCCACCTGCCCTTTCCCTTTTCGCTTCTTCGGGTGTCTGAGTTCTTCGGGTTCTTCGGTGCTCACGTTCTCCGGTGTGGGGGACGGCCCGCTCAATTCCTGTTCCGGGCCGCCCTTTTCAGAAGGTGCCGATTCGAGTCTCGTGACGGGACCGTGAGTGCGTCAAGCGCGTCCAGAAGGCGCTCCGGGCGCGGGCTGCTCGGCAATTCCCGGACGCCCCGGGGCCCTTCTCCGGCCGCCGCGCCGGATCAGCGTCAGCAGCGGTCCCGTCATGAACGTGGTGACCAGGGCCATCAGGACGAGGGCGGTGAAGAGCCGCTCGCCGATGACGCCGGCGTCCAGGGCGACGTTCAGGACGATGAGTTCCGTCAGGCCGCGCGTGTTCACCAGGGCGGCGACGACCGCCGAGTCCCGGGCGTCGAGGCCGCCGACCCGCGCGGCGGCGTACGCGGGCACGAGCTTGCCGAGGATCGCGACGGCCAGGATCAGCGCGAGGAGGGCGCCCGCCGTGCCGTTCAGGGAGCCGATGTCGAACGACAGGCCGGTGGTCACGAAGAACAGCGGAAGCAGCAGGCCCGAGGTCTGCTCCAGGGGGCGCAGGACATCGGCCTGCGGCACGCCGTTCTCGCGGGGCATCGCCAGGCCCGCGAGCAGCCCGCCGAACACCGCGTGCAGGCCGAGCTCGGCGGTGACCCAGGCGCTGCCGAGGGCCAGCGCGAGCGCGACGGTGACCTGGTGCTCGCGCACGGCGGCGGAGCGGTCGACGAGCCGGGCGAGGAGGGGCCGTACCACCAGGAACAGGGCGGCGACGAACAGCACGAGCGACAGGAGCGACACGGGCCAGGAGAGCTCGGTGGCATGGCCGGTCCCGGCGAGGGCGGCGGCGAGCACCAGCCACGCGACCACGTCCATGCCTCCGGCGGCGGCCGTGGCCACCGTGCCCGGAGTGGTGCCCGCCAGGCCGCGTTCGCGGACGATGGCGGCGAGGACGGGCAGCGCGGTGACGGACAGCGCCACGGACATGAACAGGAAGAACGCCCGGGAGTCCACCGCGGCCGCGCCGTCCGGCTGCACCGCGGCGAACGGCCCCTGGAACGCGGCCACCGAGCCCGCGCCGAGCCCCGCGGGCACGAGCAGCGCGCCCAGGGCGACGGTCACCGCGGCCCTGCCGCCCTGCCGCAGTTGCCGCCCGTCCGTCTCGTAGCCCACGACGAACATGAAGAGCACGATGGCGATCTGGGAGAGCACGGTCAGGAACGGCAGGACCTCGTGCGGGAAGAGCCGTTCGGTCGGGTCGCCGGGCAGCCGGCCGAGCAGGGTCGGGCCGAGCGCGATCCCGGCGACGATCTGGCCGATGACCGCGGGCTGGCCCACGCGGCGGGCGAGCCCGCCGAGGAGGGTGGAGACGACGACGATGACGGCGACGTCGCGGATGGCCACGGCCGCCAGGGACTCGGTGCTCATCTCGCCCCTAGGTCGCCGTCGTCCCGTGGTGGCCCGCCTCCGCGGCGCCGTGCCGCCGCATGTCATCGACGAGGCTCTTCGGGCGCATGTCCGTCCAGTTCCGCTCGATGAAATCGAGGCATTCCTGCCGGGGCGCCGCGTCGAGCGCGGTGGTCCAGCCCTCGGGGATTTCCGCGAAGTTCGGCCACAGCGAATGCTGTCCCTCGTCGTTGACGAGGACGACGAAGGTGCCGTTTTCGTTGTCGAAGGGATTGGTCATGATTCCGTCCTTTCGAGTTTCTCCGTGACGACGCGTCCGACGCTCGCCAAGGGCCCGGGCTGCAACATGTCGTAGTGGTTGACGGGCAGGTCGTGCGACTCGATGTCGCCGTGCACGAACGGCCGCCAGCTCATCGCGGCGCCGGCCGCCGGGAGGCCGTCGGGCCGGTCCTCGGTGGCCACGAAGAGCAGCAGGTCGCCGCGGAGGGGCCGGGGGGTGTGGCCGGGTGTGAACGCGGCCAGGTTCCGCAGCACCTTCTCCAGGTTCGCCAGCGACTGCTCGCCTAGGCCCGTGGAGCGGTAGAGGTCGGCGATGCCGCCCTCGTCCTGCTTCAACAGGGCGTAGCCGTCGGCCGGCCGGCCGTCGCCGCGGCGTTCGTCGCCGCGCATCCGCGCCTGGGCGGAGCTGGTGGGGTAGGCGTCGAGCAGCGCGAGCAGGGCGACGTCCTCGCCGAGTTCCTCGAGGCGGGTGGCGACGGCCTGGGCGAGCGTGCCGCCGATGGACCAGCCGAGCAGGTGGTAGGGGCCGGTGGGCTGGAGGGCGCGGATCTCGTCGGCGTAGTCGGCCGCCATCTCCTCGACGCTGCCGGGCAGCGGCTCCGGCCGGGCGAGGCCGCGCGCCTGGATGCCGTACACCGGCAGGTCCGCGGGAAGGTACGGCAGGAGGGCCGCGTAGCCCCAGCTCAGGCCCATGCCGGGGTGGATGCAGAACAGCGGCGGGCGGGCGCCTTCCGGGCGCAGCGGCAGCAGGACGTTCAGGTCGCCGCGGCCCGTGCCGCCCCGGCCCGGGCGCCGCTTGGGTGCGGGTGCCGTGGCCCGCCGTACGTCGAGTGCGCCGGTGGTGGTGCGCCGCGCCCGGTCGCCGGTGCGGAACATCCGCTCGCCGGGGGCGCCGAACGGGCAGGCGACGAAGCGCTCTCCGGTCGCGCCGGGTTCGCCGAGGTAGCCGCGGGCGAGCGGTGCCCCCGCCACGTACAGATCGCCCAGGGCGCCGGTCGGCACGGGCCGCAGGAAGGCGTCGAGGACGTACGCGCGGGTGTTGTCCAACTGCTCGCTGGACGGGGGCTGTCCGGCGGTGGGGAGCAGCCAGGTGCCGCCCGTCTCGGCCGAGCCGTGGCCGCCCGCCGGTGCGTGCTCCTGCGCGGTGGCGCCGAGGGTCACCTGGCCGCCCGCGCACAGCGTCGCGAGCAAGGGGGTCACCAGGTCCGTGAGCGGGGCGCGGCTGTCGAGGGGCAGGACGTCGCCGGTCTCCGGGGTCGTCCGCATGCGGTACGCCACGTGCTGGGCGAGCGCGCTGTGCGGGACGGCCGCCGCCGCGCCGGGGCGGGCCGCGTCGAGGACGAGCGCCGGGTGCGCGGGCCGCGCCGTCTCCCGGGCACGCCACCGCGCCGGGGTGGCCGGGGAGTCGTCCGTGACCGGGTCGTCGAGGGGCACGAGTGCTACGCCGGTGTCCGCGGGGCGCGGCCCGGTCGCGTCGTACACCAGGGCCACGGGCGGCGCCGCCGTGAGGTCGATGCCGTCCCAGGGCCGGGCCGGGTCGGCGAAGCGGCAGGCGGCGCCCGTCTTCAGGACGGCGAGCAGCGCGATGACGAGGGCGAGCGTGGGCGGCACCGCGACGACGACCACCCGCTCGGGCCCCGCGCCCCGCTCGGCGACGCGCCGGGCGAGGTCGTCCGACGCGGCGGCGAGCGTCCCGTACGTCATGGACGCCTCGTACATGCCGGGGATGCGCTGGTCCAGGACGGCCACGGCGCCCGGGGCCCGGGCCGCGCGCTCGGCGAACAGCTCCACCACGGTCGACGCGGGCGGCGGCACCGCCGTGTCGTTGCCGAGCGCCAGGGACCGGCGCCGCTCGTCGTCGTCGAGGTGCACGTCGACGGCGCTGAGGCGCACCTGCGGGTCGGCGGTGACCTGGTCGAGGACGCGGACGAGGCGCCGCGCGAGGCCCGTGGCGGTGGCCGCGTCGAACAGCTCGGCGGCGTACCGGAGGTGGCCGTCGACGCCGCCGAAGTCGCCGTCGGACCGATAGCGCTCGGTGAGCTCCACCGACAGGTCGACGTCGATGGCGCGCGGCACCGGGTCGAGGCGGGTGGTGCGCACGCCCGGCAGCTCCCAGGGGTCCCAGGCGTCGGCGAGGCTGTCGTGGACGTCGAGGACGACCTGGAACACCGGGTGGCGCCCGAGCGAGGGCGGCAGGTGGAGGGCGTCCACGACGTGTTCGAAGGGCACGTCGCGGTGCGCGGCCGCGTCCTGGTACGCCGTGTGGGCCCGGCCGAGCAGGTCGGTGAAGGCGGGGTCGCCGGACGCGTCGGTGCGCAGGGCGAGGCCGCCGGCGAAGGGGCCGACGACGCCTTCGAGGCCCGGGTCGTCGCGGCGTGCCTGCACCGTGCCGAGGGTGATGTCGTCCCCGGCGCCGAGGCGGGCCAGGAGCAGCACGAGGGCGGCCTGGACCACGCTGAACAGGGTGGTGCCCGCGGACTCGGCGACGTCCATGAGGCGGGCGTGCGCGGCGGCGTCGAGGCGCAGGGGGACGGATCCGGCCCGGTGGGACGCGACGGGGGGCCGCGGGCGGTCGGCGGGCAGGTCGAGTTCGGGGGCGAGGCCGTCGAGGGCGTCCTGCCAGTGGGCGAGCTGGTCATTGACGAGGCTCTCGCGGTCCCGCTCGCCGTCGAGGAGCTGCCGCTCCCAGAGCGCGTAGTCGGCGAACTGCACGGGCAGCGGGGCCCGTTCGGGCACGCGGCCCTCGCGGCGCGCGCCGTAGGCGGTGGCCAGGTCGCGCAGGAGGACGTCCACGGACGCGTCGTCCGCGGCGACGCGGTGCAGGACGAGGAGCAGCACGTGCTCGGTGTCCGACAGGGCGAACAGGGCCTGGGTCCAGGGGACGTGGCGGGCGAGGTCGAAGGGGTGCCGAGTGCGGGCGGCGAGCAGCTCGGGGAGGCGGGCCTCGTCGGCGGGCTCGACGGTGAGGGGCGGCGGCGCCTGGTCACCGCTGAGGACCCGCTGGCGCAGCCGCTCGCCCCGGTCCCCGGGGGACGCTGTCCGGCCCCCGCCGGGCACGATCCGGCCTCCGTCGAGCGCCACCCGATCCCCGTCGAGCACCGTCCGCAGGATGTCGTGCCGGGCCGCGACGTCCGCGAGCGCCGACCGCAGCGCCGACCGGTCGAGGTCGCCGCTGAGCCGCAGGGCCACCGGGATGCGGTCCGCGCCCGCCGCGTCGTCGTCGTACCGGGAGAGCAGCCAGGTCCGCAGCTGCCCCGCCGTGACGGGGACGCCGTCCTCGGCGGCGTCCCGCCCGGCCGCGGCGCCCAGGACGGGCCGGGCCTTGGTGGCCAGGAGCCGGGCCACTCCCGCCGGTGTGGGCGCGCCGAAGAACTGGCGGATGGGCAGCTCGGCGTCGAACTCCTCGCGGATGCGTCCGGCGAGCCGCATGGCGAGGCCCGAGTCGCCGCCGAGGTCGAAGAAGTTGCCGTCGGAGCCGACGCGTTCGACGTCGAGCACCTCGGCGAACAGGCGGCACAGCGTTTCCTCGGCGGCGGTGCGCGGCCCGCGGCCCGGGGTCCGGTCGGCGAAGTCGGGGGCGGGCAGGGCCGCCCGGTCGACCTTGCCGTTGCGGGTCACCGGCAGCGCGCCGAGGGCGAGGACGGCGGCGGGGACCATGTACGCGGGCAGGCTGCGGGCGACGTGCTCGCGGACGGCCCGGGTGTCGAGGCCCTCCGCGGCGGCCGGGACGACATAGCCGACGAGGCGGCGCCCGCCGGGTCCGTCGTCGCGGGCGACGGCGACGGCCTGGGCGACGTCCGGGTGGCCGGTGAGGGCCGCCTCGACCTCGCCCAGCTCGACGCGGAAGCCCCGGATCTTGACCTGGGCGTCCGCGCGGCCCACGAAGACCAGCTCGCCGTCGCCGGTGAAGCGGGCCAGGTCGCCGGTGCGGTACATCCGTGCCCCGGGCGTGAACGGGCAGGCGACGAAGCGCCCGGCGGTCTGGCCGGGCCTGCCCCAGTAGCCGCGGGCCAGAGAGGTGCCCGCGAGGTACAGCTCGCCGGTCGCGCCGGGCGGCACGGGCTGGAGGAAGGCGTCGAGGACGTACGCCTGGCGGCCGGGCAGCGGGCGGCCGACGGGCAGCACCGGCAGCTCCTCGTCGCCGGGCCGCACGGGGTGCCAGGTGAAGCACAGGGTGGTCTCGGTGGGCCCGTACATGTGCCGGACGGCCACGTCCGGGCAGGTCTCGCGCACCCGCGCCACCGCGGCGGCGGGCACGACGTCGCCGCCGGTGAGGACCTCCCTCAGGCCGGTGAAGCACTCCGGGGTCTCGCCCGCGAGCACCCGGAAGGTGCCTGCGGTCAGATGCAGCGTCGTCACGCCGTCGGCGACGTACCGGCGCACTTCCCTGGCGTCGACCACGCCGGGCCCGGCGACGACGACCCGGCCGCCCGTGGTCAGCGGCACCCACGCCTCGAAGAGGAACGCGTCGAAGGCGTGCGGGGCGTGCAGCAGCACCGTGTCGCCGGGGCCGACCCGCCAGCCGCGCTCGCCGACGAGCGCGGCCACGGCGCCGTGCTCCACCGCGACCCCTTTGGGCTCCCCGGTGGAGCCGGAGGTGTACATCACGTACGCGACCTCCCGCGCGTCCACGAAGACGTGGGGCCCGGCGCCGTACGCGGCCACCTCCCGCTCCACGGACGGGGAGTCGAGGACGACGACCCGCGGCGCGCTCTCCGGCACCGCCGCGCGCGTCCCGTGCGCGCACAGCACCACGGACGGCGCGCTGTCCCCGAGCAGCGCGGCCACCCGCTCCAGGGGGTGTCCGGCATCCACGGGGACGTACGCGGCCCCGGCCCGCCACACCGCGAGCAGCGCCACCACCACGTCCGCCGACCGGTCGAGCACCACGGCGACCCGGTGGCCCCGCGCCACGCCCGTGTCGGCGAGGTACGCCGCGAGCCGCCCGGACGCGGCCCACACCTGCGCGTACGACAGGGTGCGTTCGCCGTCGACGAGCGCCACCGCGTCCGGGGTGGCGGCGGCCTGGGCGGCGATCAGCTCGGGCACGGTGCCGCGCGGCGGCGCACCGGGGGTCGCGGTGCCCGCGGGGTGGTGCGGGCCGACGGCGCGGATGCGGCCGACGGGGGCGGCGGGGTCGGCGACGAGGTGCTCCAGGACCCGTACGACGGACGCGAAGACGGACTCGGCGGTGGGGCGGTCGAACAGGTCCGGGCGGTATTCGAGCTTGAGGCGGGTGCGCTCGCCGGGGGCGACGACGAGGGTGAGCGGGTAGTGCGCGGCCTCGCGGGCCAGGCCCTCGGGGCGGATGGTGAGCGCGTCGCGGGCGCCGGGAGTCCCTTGAGCGGCGGCGGGCCCCGCGGGCGGCTGCGGGAAGCTCTCGTACACCATGAGCGTGTCGAACACCGCGCCGGGCCCGGCGAGTTCCCTGATCTCCAGCAGGCCCAAGTGCTGGTGGGACAGCAGCGCGGTCTGCCGGTCCTGCAGCGCGCGCAGGAGGGCGGCGCCCGGCTGTGCGCCGTCGATCGGCACCCGTACCGGCAGCGTGTTGATGAGCAGGCCCACCATCGACTCGACGCCGGGGAGCTCCGGCGGGCGGCCCGCGACGGTCGCGCCGAACACCACGTCGGTGCGCCCGGCGAGCCGCGCGAGAACCAGCGCCCACGCGCCCTGCACCACGGTGTTGACGGTGAGTTCGTGGGCGCGGGCGAGCTCCGTCACCCCTCGGCTCAGCGCGTCGGGCAGGGTGCCGCTGACGTGGTCGGGGAAGGCGGGCGGCCGGTCGGGGACGGCCGGGGCGACGAGGGTCGGCTCGTGGGTTCCGGCGAGCTCCGTGCGCCAGGCGGCGCGCGCCTCCTCCTTGTCCTGCTTGCCCAGCCACAGCAGGTAGTCCCGGTAGGACGTGGTGCGGGGCAGGCGCCCGGCGTCGCCGCCGTGGGCGTAGAGCGCGGAGAGCTCGGCCACCAGGACGGGGGCGGACCAGCCGTCCATGAGGATGTGGTGGCTGGTCAGGACCAGGCGGTGCCGCTGGTCGGAGACGCGGACGAGCAGGACGCGCAGCAGCGGCGCGACGGCGAGGTCGAAGCGCTCGGCCCGTTCGCGCGCCGCGAGCCGCTCCATGGCCGCGCGGCGCTCGGCCTCGGGAAGGCGCGACACGTCTTCCGTGCGCCACGGCAGCGTCACGCCGCGCGCCACGACCTGGACCGTCCGGGCGCCGCTGACCTGACGGAAGCAGGCGCGCAGCGCGGCGTGCCGGGCGAGCAGCGCGTCCCAGGACGCCTTGAGGCGGGCCTCGTCGAGAGGGCCTTCGAGGGCGAGCGCGGACTGCACGGTGTAGACGTCGGGTCCCCGGTCGTCGTAGGCGGCGTGGAACAGCAGGCCTTCTTGCAGCGGCGACAGCGGCCACACGTCCTCGACAAGGGATCGGGTCATCGCTTCTCTCTCCTCAGCACGGCGTGGCCCGGTCGTGTCCCGGTGCCACGGGTGGGCACAAGGGGCCGGTCATGCCTGGTCGTCGGCGAGACCGGCTTCGAGCTCCTCGATCTGGCCCTGGGCCAGATCGAGGAGGGGGAAGTCGGAGGGCGTGTGGCCACCGGCGGCGGGGGCGGTGGTGTGGGCGGCGAGGCCGTCGAGCTGGTCGAGCCAGGCCTGGCCGAGCCGGGCCGCGGCGGCGTCGTCGAGCAGGCCGCCGGGCCGGGCGAGCGACAGGGTGAGCCGGGGCCCGTCAGGCGTGTCCACGACGACCGCGCCCGCTTCCAGGGTGTGCGCGGACGGCATGTCGGGGTCGGCGGAGCCGCCGATCTCACCGGCCGGCTGCCAGGCGGCGAGCGGTCCTTGACGGGTGCCCGCGGTGAACCGGCCGAGGTAGTTGAAGCCGATCTGCGGGCTCGGCAGGGCGGCGAGGACGGGCGCGGTCTCGGGGTTGAGGTGGCGCAGCAGGCCGTAGCCGAGCCCGTCGCCGCCCGGGACCGCCCGCACCTGTTCCTTGACGGCTTTCAGGAGCGCGCCCGCCGTGGGGCCGCCGGACCGGGCCTCGTCCAGGTCGAGTCCCGCCAGGTCCAGGCGTACGGGATGCGCGCTGGTGAACCACCCCACCGTGCGCGACAGATCCACCCCGTCGACCGGCTCGCGCCCGTGCCCTTCGACGTCGACCAGCAGGGCCGAGGTGCCGGCGCCCCGCTCCTGTGCCACCGCCGCCGCCAGGGTGGCGAGCAGCACCTCGTGCACCCCGCAGTGGAACAGCGCCGGAGTCACGCCCGCCAGTGTGGCCGCCTGCACCGCGGGCACCGTCCAGGACGCGCGGCACGCGGTGGCCGCCGTGTCCACGGCCGGGTCCAACGCCCGCTTCCCCAGCGGCGGTTCGGCGATGTCGAGCAGCGCGGCCCACGCGGGGAGCTCCGCGACGCGGTCCGGCGCGGCGGCCTGTTCGGCGAGGATCCCCGCCCAGCGCCGGAACGACGTGCCCACGGGGTCGAGTTCGGGGCTGCGCCCGGCCGCCGCGGCCGCGCAGGCCTGGGCGAGGTCCGGCAGCAGCACCCGCCAGGACACGCCGTCCACGGCGAGGTGCTGGCCGACCAGGACGACGCGGCCGACCCGTTCGGGCCCCGCGTCCACCCAGACGGCCTGGAGCAGCACGCCCGCCGACGGGTCGAGCCGTCCGACGGACTCCCGCGCGGCCCGCGCCACGACGGCGTCGAGCTCGTGGTCGGCCGCGCCCCTGGCGTCGACGCGACGCACAAGGCCTTCGGCGGTCACCGACGCCGCGTCCCCGACGACGAGCAGGTGCCCTGCGCCGACGCGGGCCCGCAGCATGGCGTGCGTCTCCAGGAGGGCGCCGACCCCGGCCGCGAGGACGTCGAGGCCGAGGTCCGCCGGGGCCCCGACGGCCGCCCACTGCGCGAACCGCGGGCTCAGGGCGCGCTCGCCGAGCTCCCGCATCACCGGGGTCAGGGGCACCTCGCCCTCGGCGACGTCCTGGGCGTCCGGCCCCGCGGACGCGGCCCGCACGGCCACGGCGGCGAGCCGTTCGGGGGTCCGCTCCTCGAAGACCTGCCGGGGCGTCACCACCAGGCCAGCGCGGCGCGCCCGGGACGACAGCTGCAGGGACGAGATCGAGTCGCCGCCCAGCTCGAAGAAGCTGTCGTCGGCGCCGACCCGCGCCAGGCCGAGCACGTCCGCGAACAGCGCGCACAGTTCCGCTTCGGCGTCGGTACGCGGCGCGCGGCCCGTGGCCTTCCCGGCGAAGTCGGGCGCGGGCAGCGCGCTCCGGTCGAGCTTGCCGCTCGGGGTGCGGGGGAGCTCCGGCAGCGGTACGTAGGCGGTGGGGAGCAGGTGGTCGGGGAGGCGTGCGGCGGCGAATTCCCGTACGGAATCGGCGAGTACGCCGGTGTCGGCGGCGGACGAGCCGGTGTCTACGGAGGATGGGCCTGCCTCTGCGGAGGACGGGCCCGCGTCTACGGAGGGCGAGCCTGCGTCCACAGAGGACGGGCCCGCGTCTACGGAGGGCGGGACCACGTCAGCGGAGGACGGGACCGCGTCGACGGCGTGGGCCCGCGCCACCACGTACGCCACCAGGCGCCGCTCCCCGGGCCGGTCCTCGCGCGCCACCACCGCGGCCCCCGCGACGCCGGGGTGCGCGGTCAGGACCGCCTCGACCTCGGCGGGCTCGACGCGGTGGCCGCGCACCTTGACCTGGCCGTCGGCGCGCCCGGCGAGGACCAGCTCGCCGTTGTCGTGCCAGCGGGCGAGGTCGCCGGTGCGGTACATCCGCTCGCCCGGCAGGAAGGGGCAGGCGACGAAGCGCCCCGCGGTCAGGCCGGGGCGGCCGCCGTAGCCCCGGGCGAGGCCGGGCCCCGCGACGTACAGCTCGCCGACCGTGCCGGGCGGCAGCGGCTGCAGGAAGGCGTCGAGGACGTAGCCGCGTACGTTCGTCATGGGGCGGCCGACCGGCACGGTGTCCGCGCCCGGTGACAGGGGTTCGCTCATCGCCGCGCACACGGTCGCTTCGGTGGGCCCGTACGCGTTCACCATCCGCCGCTCGCCGGACCAGCGGTCGGCGAGGCCGGCAGGGCAGGCCTCCCCGGCGACGACGAGGGTCCGCAGCGAGCCGGGCAGGTGCTCCTCCGTCGCGAGCACGCTGGGCGGCACGGTGACGTGGGTGGCGCCCCACTGCCGTACCGCGTCCGCGAGCGTCACGCGCGGGGGCAGCCCGTCCGGGCCCGGCACCACGAGCGCGGCGCCGGACAGCAGCGCCATGCACAGCTCGGAGACCGCAGCGTCGAAGGTGAGCGGGGCGAACTGCAGGACCCGCGCGTCGGGTCCGACCGCGAACCGTTCGATCTGCGCCCGCGCGAGATGCGCCAGGCCCGTGTGCGGCACGACGACGCCCTTCGGGGTGCCGGTCGAACCGGAGGTGTAGATCACGTACGCCGCGTGGGCGGCGCTCAGCGGCGCGGACAGCTCCCCGTCGTGGAGCGGCCCGCCCGGGCGGCGCGCCACGCTCGCCGCGACGTCCGGGTCGTCGAGGACGACGAGGCGCCCCCGGTAGTCGCCGGGCACCGCGTCCCGCGTCCGGCCCACGCACACGACGACCGCCGGGTCCGCGTCCCGGAGCAGGAACGCGACGCGGTCGGCCGGGTGCCCCGGGTCCACGGGGACGAAGGCGCCGCCCGCCATGGAGACGGCGAGCACGGACACCACCGCGTCCGCCGACCGCGGCACGAGGACGGCGGCACGGACCTCCGGCCGCACGCCCACGCTCACGAGATGCCGGGCGAGCCGCCCGGCACGGTCGGCCAACTCCGCGTACGACAGGCTCTGTTGACGCCCCTCACGAGCACCGGATCCAGGCTCACCCGACACCAGCGCCACCGCGTCCGGCGTGCGCTTGGCCTGGCGGCGGAAGAGCTCGGGCAGCGGCGCGGCATCCACCGGCCGCCGCGCGCCGCTCCAGACGTCGAGGACCAACTCCCGCCGGGCCGGACCGAGCACGCCGACCCGGCCCACGGGGACCGCCGGGTCCGCGGCCAGCTGCTCAAGGACGTGGGCGAGCGACGCCGTCATGCCCTCCGCCCAGGACCGCTCGAACAGGTCGGGCCGGTGGATGAACTCGCCGTGCAGCCGCTCCCCCGGGACCGCGATCAGCGTCAGCGGATAGTGGCCGGTGTCCTCGGGCCTGCCGCCGGGGCGGATGGTCAGGGTGTCGGGCGAGGGCTCGGCGAGGGCGGGGCGCGGATAGTTCTCGTACACGAGCAGCGTGTCGAAGGCCGCGCCGGGGCCCGCGGCCCGGCGGATCTCCGGCATGCCGATGTGCTGATGGGCCATCAGCGCGACCTGCCGCCGCTGGAGATCGGCGAGGAGGTCGGCAAAGGGCCGGGCACCGTCGAGCCGGACCCGCACGGGAACCGTGTTGAGGAAGAGGCCGACCATCGACTCCACGCGCGGCAGCTCGGCGGGGCGTCCCGCGACCGTCGCGCCGAACACCACGTCCGTGCGTCCCGCGCAGCGCGCGACGAGCAGCGCCCAGGCGCCTTGTACGACCGTGTTCAGGGTCAGGCCGCGGGTGCGGGCGAAGTCGTCGACGGCGGCGGTGAGTTCTTCGCTGAGTGCGAACGGGACGCGGTCCGGGACGGCGGGCACCCGGGCGAGCTCCTCGGGCACCACGAGCGTCGGTTCGTCCGCTCCGGCGAACTCGGCCCGCCAGGCGTCCCGGGCCGCGCCCTTGTCCTGCCGCGCCAGCCAGGCCAGATACGCGCGGTACGAGGTCGCCGGAGGCAGCGCCCCGGCGTCGCCGCCCGCCGCGTAGAGGGCGGACATCTCGCCGATGAGCACGGGCAGCGACCAGCCGTCGGTGACGATGTGGTGGTTGGCGACGATCTGCACGTGCCGGTGCTCGGCGAGCCGGACGAGGGTGAGGCGCAGCAGGGGCGCGGTCGTCATGTCGAGGCGGCGGGACCGGTCCTCCGCGACCAGCTCGTCGAGCCGGGCCCGCGCCTCGCCGTCGGGCAGTCCGGACAGGTCGGCCTCGTGCCAGGGGAGTTCCACGTCACCGGCGATGGTCTGCACGGCCTCGCCCTCGGTGCCGTGGTGGAAGGCGGCGCGCAGGATCGGGTGCCGCGCGGTCAGGGCCCGCCAGCAGGCCCGCAGCCGGGCGACGTCCAGCGGTCCGTCCAGGGCCAGGACCCGGCGGCCTTCGTACAGGTCCGGGCTCCGGTCGTCGTACGCGGCGTGGAAGAGGAGCCCTTCCTGGAGCGGTGACAGGGGCCAGACGTCCACCAACTCCGGTACGCGCTCCTCCAGTTCCGTCACGCTCTGCTGCGTGAGGGTGAGGAGGGGGAAGTCGGAGGGGGTGTGGCCGCCCGCGGCGGGGTCGGCGGTGGTGTGGGCCGCGAGGCCGATGAGCAGGTCCCGCCAGCTCCGCCCCAGGTCGTGCGCCGCCGACGCGCCGAGGAGACCGCTCGGCCAGCTCAGGGTGAGGGTCAGCACGGGGCCTTCGGGGCCGTCCGCCACGGCGGCGGCTGCTTCCAGGGCGTGCTGGGCGGGCATGTCGGGGGCGACCGATCCGCCGAGTTCGCCCGTCAGCTGCCAGGCGGCGGGCTGGTGGTCCTGGTGGGTGCCGGTGGTGAAGCGGCCGAGGTAGTTGAAGCCGATCTGGGGGCGCGGGAGGGCCGCGAGGACGGGCGCGGTCTCGGGGTTGAGGTGGCGCAGGAGGCCGTAGCCCAGCGCGTCGCCTCCCGGGATAGCGCGGGCCTGTTCCTTGACGGTCTTCAGGAGTACGCCCGCCGCAGGGCCGCCGGACAAGGCCTCATCCAGGTCGAGCCCCGCCAGGTCCAGGCGTACGGGATGCGCGCTGGTGAACCACCCCACCGTACGAGACACATCCACACCCTCGACCGCCTCACGGCCATGGCCCTCGACGTCGACCAGCAGGCTGGGCGCGTCGTCGGCGCGCGCGTGCGCCACCGCCGCCGCGAGCGTGGCGAGCAGCACCTCGTGCGGACCGCAGTGGAAGGCCGTCGGGGTGTCACCGATGAGGGTGCGGGCGTACGGCTCGGGCACCGTCCACGTCTGGCGGCGCAGGGTGGCGGCGGTGTCGCATGCCGGGTCCAACTGCCGTGTCCCCAGGGCGGGTTCTCGCTCGCCGATCAGTGCGGTCCAGGCGTCGAGGTCGGTGGTGCGGGTGGTGGCGTGTTCGGTCAGCTGGGCGGCCCAGCTACGGAAGGAGGTCGTGGCCGGTTCGAGGCCCGGCTCGTGCGCGGCGGCGATGGCCTCGCAGGCGGCCTGGAGGTCGGGAAGCAGGATGCGCCAGGACACGCCGTCCACCACCAAGTGATGCACTACGAGGACCAGTCGACCCACGCGATCGGGACCCGCGTCCACCCACACCGCCTGAAGCATCACACCCCCGGCGGGATCGAGACGCCGCACCGCATCCCGCGCCGCCCGGCCCGCGACCGAATCCAGGTCGTCGTCCGCCGTGGCGTCGACCCGCGTCACCAGCCCGCCCGCGTCCACCGAACCCGGCTCACCCACGACGAGCCGCAACCCCTCACCGACCCGCGCCCGCACCATCGCATGCGTATCCAGTACGACCCCCAATCCGGCCGCCAGCACATCCCGCCCGAGCCCCGCCGGAGCCCCCACGACCACCCACTGCGCGAGCTCGGGGTCGGCGGCCCGCTCGCCGAGGGCCCGCATGGCCGGGGTCGACGGCACCTCACCGACGCCCTCGTCCATCCGGCCGGACGAGGCCGCGTCGTCGTCCGCGCGCCCGGCGCACGCCGCGAGCCCGGCCGGTGTCTCCCGCTCGAAGACGTCCTGCACCTTGAGCACGAGCCCCGCACGCCGGGCCCGCGCGACCAACTGCATCGACATGATCGAGTCGCCGCCCAGCTCGAAGAAGCTGTCCTCGACCCCCACCCGCTCCAGCCCGAGCACGTCGGCGAACAGCCCGCACAGCGTCTCCTCGACATCGGTCCGGGGCCCCCGGTCCGACACCCGCCCCGCGAAGTCCGGCGCGGGCAGCGCCGCCCGGTCCACCTTGCCGTTCCGCGTCACCGGGAAAGCGTCAAGGACGAGGACGGCCGACGGCACCATGTACTCGGGCAGGGCTTCGGCCACGTACGCGCGGACCGCGTCGCCGTCCACGGGGCGGCCGTCGGGCACGACGTACCCGACGAGGCGGTGCTCCCCCGGTCCCGTCTCCGGCGCGGTGACCACGGCCTGGGACACGGCCGGGTGCGCGGCGAGCGCGCTCTCCACCTCGCCCGGCTCCACCCGGAAGCCTCGGATCTTCACCTGCGCGTCCACACGACCGACAAAGACCAGCTCGCCCTCGTCCGTCCACCGCACCAGGTCCCCGGTCCGATACATCCGCTCACCGGACACGAACGGGCACGCCACAAACCGCCCCGCCGTCACACCCGGCTGCCCCCAATACCCCTGTGCAAGCCCAGCACCCGCGACATACAGCTCACCCGTCGCACCCGAAGGCACCGGCAGCAGAAAGGCGTCCAGGACGTATGTACGCCGCCCCGGCAAAGCCCGCCCGATCGGAAGCACCGGGCCCAGCGGCTCACCGGGCCCCCACGTACGCCAGGTCGCGCACAGCGTGGTCTCCGTCGGCCCGTACATGTGCCGGACCCGCACCTCGGGACAGGCCTCCCGCACCCGCGCCACCGACGCGGCGGGCACCACATCCCCACCGGTCAGCACCTCACGCAAACCCGCGAAACACTCCGGCGACTCCCCCGACAGCACCCGGAACGAACCCGCCGTCACATGCACCGCCGACACCCCACCGGCCACGAACTCCCGCACCCGCCCGGCATCCACCGCGCCAGACCCCGCAACCACCACCCGCGCGCCCGCGGCGAGCGGCACCCACACCTCGTACAGCGAAGCGTCAAAAGCATGCGGGGCATGCATCAACACCGCATCGCCCGGCGCCAGGGCCCACGCACGCTCACCGGCCAACGCCGCCACACTCCCGTGCGGCACCGCCACCCCCTTCGGCACACCCGTCGAACCGGAGGTGTACATCACGTACGCCACATCACCCGAACCCACACCCACCAACAGCCCGTCCCCGTACGCCGCCAACTCCCCCACGACACACGGGTCATCAAGCACCACGACGTTCGCCGCGGTGTCCGGCACGACCCGTCGTGTCGTCTCCGTGCACAGCACTGCCGCCGGAGCGCAGTCCGAGAGGACAAGGGCGGCGCGGCGGGGCGGGGAGTCCGCGTCCACGGGTACGTACGCGGCCCCCGCACGCCACACCGCGAGCAGCACCACCACGACGTCCGCCGACCGCTCCATGACCACCGCCACACGGTCCCCACGGCTCACACCCTGGTCCGAGAGATACGCCGCCAGGCGACCCGACTCCTCCCACAACCGGCTGTACGTCAGGGACCGTTCGCCCTCCGTGACCGCCACCGCGTCCGGGGCCTCCGCGACCCGCGCCGCGATCAGCTCCGGCACCGGTCCGGTGGGCGGCTCGCCCGCCGTGGTGCCCCAGCCGGTCAGGAGCTCGCGGCGCTCGGCGGCGGCCAGGATCCCCACGCGTCCCACCGGCATCGACGCGTCGCGCACGAACTGTTCCAGGACTCCCACGACGCGCCGGGCGACCAGGCGGGCCGGGTCGTGGTCGAAGAGGTCGGGGCGGTAGGTCACGACGACGCGGAGCCGGGCGGCGGGGACGACGCCCACTGCCAGGGGGTAGTGGGTGCCGGCCACGGTGTGCAGCCGGGTGACGGTCACGTCGTCGGCGGACCGGCCGGGGCCGGAGAGGGTGACGGCGCCCCGCGGGTAGTTCTCGAACATCAGCATCGTGTCGAACACGGCGCCGGGTCCGGCGAGTTCCCTGATCTCGGGCAGGCCGAGGTGCTGGTGGGCGATCAGCGCCGACTGGTCTTCCTGGAGCCGCGCGAGCATCCGCCGCACCGGCTCGCCCGCGTCGAGACGTACGCGCACGGGGAGGGTGTTGATGAACAGGCCCACCATCGACTCGGCACCGGGCAGATCGGCGGGCCGTCCCGCCACCGTGCCGCCGAACACCACGTCCGTGCGCCCGGCGAGGCGGGACAGGACCAGGGCCCACGCGCCCTGCACCACGGTGTTGAGGGTGAGGCCTTGGGCGCGGGCCCACTCGGTGAGTTCCGCGGTCCGCTCCAGGGAGAGTTCGGCGGAGACGACCTCCGGGGTCACGGGTGTCCTGCCCGGCTCCGCGGGCGCGGCCAGGGTGGGTTCGTCCGCGCCCGCAAGCTCCGCGCGCCACGCCGCCCGCGCCGCCTCCTGGTCCTGGCGGCCGAGCCACACCAGGTAGTCGCGGTAGGACGCCGTCCGTCCGAGCCCTGAGGTATCGCCGCCCGCCGTGTACGCCGCCGCCACTTCGTTGAGGACGATCGGCGTCGACCAGCCGTCCAGGAGGATGTGGTGGCAGGTGAGGACGAGGTGGTGCCGGTGTTCGCCCAGGCGGATGAGGAGCAGGCGCAGCTGCGGTGCCGTCGTCAGGTCGAAGCGCCGCGACAGCTCGTCGGCGGCGAGGCGTTCCGCCGCCGCGAGCGCGTCCCTTGCCGGGAGGCCCGACAGGTCCTCCTCACGCCAGGGGAGTTCCACCTCGCGCGCGACGACCTGCACGGCCTCGCCCGACGGCCGCCGGTGGAAGCTCGCCCGCAGTACCGGGTGCCGGGCCACGACGGCCGCCCATGCCGCGCGAAGGCGCCGCGCGTCCAGGGGTCCGTCCAGGGCGAGCAGTCGCTGCGTCTGGTAGACGTCGGGCCCCTCCTCGTCGAAGGCCGCGTGGAACAGCAGGCCTTCCTGGAGGGGTGACAGGGGCCAGACGTCCATCAACTCCGGTACGCGCTCCTCCAGTTCCGTCACGCCCTGCTGCGTGAGGGTGAGGAGGGGGAAGTCGGAGGGGGTATGGCCGCCGGCTGCGGGGGTGGCGGTGTAGGCGGCAAGGCCGGTGAGCATACGCGTCCAGGTGTGGCCCAGGTGTTCGGCGGCCGTCTCGTCGAGGACGGTGGACGGCCAGCTGAGGGTGAGGGTGAGCTCCGGGCCTTGCGGGGTGTCGTGGACGGTCGCGCTTGCTTCGAGGGTGTGGTGGACGGGGGTTTCCGGGGGGATCGAGCCGCCGAGTTCGCCCGTCAGTTGCCAGGCGGCGGGCTGCTGGTCCTGGTGGGTGCCGGTGGTGAAGCGGCCGAGGTAGTTGAAGCCGATCTGGGGGCGCGGGAGGGCCGCGAGGACGGGGGCCGTCTCGGGGTTGAGATGGCGCAGGAGGCCATAGCCCAGTGCGTCGCCGCCCGGGATCGCACGGGCCTGCTCCTTGACCGTCTTCAGGAGTACGCCCGCCGCCGGGCCGCCGGACAAGGCCTCGTCCAGGTCGAGTCCCGCCAGGTCAAGACGTACGGGATGCGTGCTGGTGAACCACCCCACCGTACGAGACACATCCACACCCTCGACCGCCTCGCGGCCATGGCCCTCGATGTCGACCAGCAGCCCCGGGTCCGACTCCCTCCGTCCGAGGGCCACCGCGCCCGCCAAGGTCGCGAGCAGCACTTCGTGCACGCCGCAGTGGAAGGCCGACGGCGCGTCGCTCACCAGGGGGGCGGCCGCTTGCGGCGGTACCGTCCACGTGCGGTGACGCATGGTCGATGCCGTGTCCAGGGCGGGGTCCAACTCACGGGCCCCGAGGGGTGCTTCGCGCTCGCCGACGAGGTCGGTCCAGGCGTCGAGGTCGGTGGTGCGGGTGGTGGCGTGTTCGGTCAGCTGGGCGGCCCAGCTGCGGAAGGAGGTCGTGGCCGGTTCGAGATCCGGCTCGCGCGCGGCGGCAATGGCCTCGCAGGCGGCTTGCAGGTCGGGGAGCAGGATGCGCCAGGACACGCCGTCCACCACCAAGTGATGGACTACGAGGACCAGTCGGCCCACGCGATCGGGGCCCGCGTCCACCCAGACCGCCTGGAGCAGCACGCCCCCGGCGAGATCGAGACGCCGCACCGCATCCCGCGCCGCCCGGCCCGCCATCCCGTCGAGGTCGGCCTCCGCCGAGGCGTCGATGTACGTGACCAGCCCGCCCGCCTCCACCGAACCCGGCTCACCCACGACGAGCCGCAACCCCTCGTCCACCCGCGCCCGCACCATCGCATGCGCGTCGAGTACGACCCCCAACCCGGCCGCCAGCACATCCCGCCCCAGCCCCGCCGGAGCACCCACAACCGCCCACTGCGCAAACCCCGGTTCTGCGGCACGCTCCCCAAGGGCCCGCATCACCGGCGTCCACGGCACCTCACCGACGCCCTCGTCCGCCCCGTCGACGGGCGTGTCCGCACGCGAAAGACCCGCCAAGGCCGCGAGAGCCGCAGGGCTCTCGTGCTCGAAGACGTCCTGCACCTTGAGCACGAGCCCCGCACGCCGGGCCCGCGCCACCAACTGCATCGACATGATCGAGTCGCCGCCCAGCTCGAAGAAGCTGTCCTCGACCCCGACCCGCTCCAGACCGAGCACGTCGGCGAACAGCCCGCACAGCGTCTCCTCTGCCCCGGACCGGGCCACCCGGTCCGACACCCGCCCCGCGAAGTCCGGCGCGGGCAGCGCCGCCCGGTCCACCTTGCCGTTCCGCGTCACCGGCAACCCGTCCAACACCAGGACGGCCGACGGCACCATGTACTCGGGCAGCACCCCCGCCACGTACGCGCGCACCGACGGGCCCGTCACCGGATGCCCGTCGGGAACCACATAGCCGATGAGCCGCCGCTCCCCCGATCCCGTCTCCGGCGCGGTGACGACCGCCTGAGTGACCCCCGGATGCCGTGCGAGCGCGCTCTCCACCTCGCCCAGTTCCACCCGGAACCCCCGGATCTTCACCTGCGCGTCCACACGACCGACAAAGACCAGCTCACCCTCGTCCGTCCACCGCACCAGGTCCCCGGTCCGATACATCCGCTCACCGGACACGAACGGGCAGGCCACGAACCGTTCCGCCGTCACACCCGGCTGCCCCCAGTACCCCCGCGCAAGCCCGGCACCCGCCAGATACAGCTCACCGCTCACACCGGGCGGCACCGGCTGGAGGTAGGCGTCCAGGACGTACGTCTGCCGTCCGGGCAGCGGGCGTCCCATGAGCAACGCCGAGTCCGGCACCGGCTCACCGGGCTCCCACGTACGCCAGGTCGCGCACAGCGTGGCCTCCGTCGGCCCGTACATGTGCCGTACGACCACGTCCGGGCAGGCCTCCCGCACCCGCGCCACCGACGCGGCGGGCACCACGTCGCCCCCGGTCAGCAGCTCACGCAACCCGGCGAAACACTCCGGCGACTCCCCCGCGAGCACCCGCAACGAACCCGCCGTCACATGCACCGCCGACACCCCACCGGCGACAAACTCCCGCACGCGCCCGGCATCCACGACTCCCGGCCCGGCAACCACCACCCGGGCACCCGACACCAACGGCACCCACACCTCGTACAGCGAAGCGTCAAAAGCATGCGGGGCATGCATCAGCACCGCGTCGCCCGCGCCCACCCGCCACGCACGCTCACCGACAAGGGCCGCCACACTCCCGTGCGGCACCGCCACCCCCTTCGGCACACCCGTCGAACCGGAGGTGTACATCACGTACGCCACATCACCCGAACCCACCCGCACCAGCGGCTCGGTCCCGTACGCGCCCAACTCCCCCACAACACCCGGCTCATCAAGCACCACGACACGACCGGACCCGTCCGGCACGGCAGCCCGCGTCGACTCCGTGCACAGCACCACTGCCGGGGCGCAGTCCCTGAGCACCGTTCCGACCCGCTCCTGCGGGGCGCTCGTCTCCACGGGTACGTAGGCGGCCCCCGCACGCCACACCGCGAGCAGCGCCACCACGACGTCCGCCGACCGCTCCATGACCACCGCTACACGGTCCCCACGACTCACACCCTGGTCCGAGAGATACGCCGCCAAGCGGCCCGAGTCCCGCCACAACTCGCCGTACGTCAGGGACCGTTCGTCGTCCGTCACCGCCACCGCGTCCGGGGCCGCCGCGACCCGTGCCGCGATCAGCTCCGGCACCGGTCCGGTGAGCGGCTCGCCCGCCGTGGCGCCCCAGCCGGTCAGGAGCGCCCGCCGCTCCGACGTGTCCAGGATGGCCACCCGCCCCACCGGCGCCGACGGGTCGGCGGCGAGCTGTTCCAGGACGTGGAACAGCCAGGTGAACACCGACTCGGCGGTGGGGCGGTCGAACAGGTCCGGGCGGTAGTCGAGCTTGCAGCGCATCCGGTCGCCGGGGGACACGACGAGCGTGAACGGGTAGTGCGCGGTCTCCTCGCCTGCGGCGACGCGGAGGGAGAAGGTGTCCGGGTCCTGCGGGTCGGCAGGGGTGCGCGGGTAGTTCTCGTAGACCAGGAGGGTGTCGAAGGAGGCGGCGGGGCCGGTGAGTTCCTTGATCTCCGGGAGGCTGAGGTGCTGGTGGGGCATCAGGGCCGTCCGGTGTTCCTGGAGTTCGGTGAGCAGGTGCGTCAGCGGCTTGTCCGCGTCCAGGCGTACGCGCACGGGGACGGTGTTGATGAACAGGCCGACCATCGACTCCACACCCGGCAGGTCGGCGGGGCGGCCCGCGACCGTCGCGCCGAACACCACGTCCGTGCGCCCGGCGAGGCGGGCCAGGACCAGGGCCCAGGCGCCCTGCACCACGGTGTTGACCGTGAGTGCGTGCCGACGGGCGAACTCGGTGACGGCTCGGGCCAGTTGTGGGGGTACGTCCCTGGTCAGGATCTCCGGGGCGGCGGGGGTCCTGCCCGGATCGGCCGGGGCGACCAGGGTCGGCTCGTCCGCTCCCGCCAGTTCGGCGCGCCACGCGGTCCGCGCGGACTCCTTGTCCTGGCGGCCGAGCCACACCAGGTAGTCGCGGTACGAGACCGGTGCGGGCAGGGCGCCCGGGTCGCCGTGGGCCGCGTACAGGGCCTTCAGCTCGCGCAGCAGCACCGGCAGGGACCAGCCGTCCATGAGGACGTGGTGGCTGGTGAGGACGAGGCGGTGCCGGGTCTCGCCGAGCCGGACGAGGAGCAGCCGCAGGAGGGGCGGGACCGCCGGGTCGAAGCGTTCCGACCGCTCGGCGTCGGCCAGCTTCGCCAGGGCGGCGGCCGCCTCGCCCTCCGGGAGGCCGGACAGATCGGCCTCGCGCCACGGCAGGGTGACGTCGCGCGCGACGACCTGCATCGCCTCGCCCGACCTGCGGCGCCGGAAGCCCGCCCGCAGTGCCGGGTGCCGGGCGAGCAGCGCCTGCCAGGACGCGCGCAGGCGGGGCGCGTCGACGGGCCCGGTCAGGTCGAGCAGCCGCTGCCCCTGGTAGAGGTCGGGTCCCCGGTCGTCGAAGGCGGCGTGGAACAGCAGGCCCTCCTGCAGCGGCGACAGCGGCCACACGTCCTCGACTAGGGATCGGGTCATCGCTTCTGTCTCCTCACGCCTCGCAGAGGGCGGGTCACGCTTCACGGAGGGTCGGGTGGGGCGGGTCAGGTGGTGCCGTCGGCGAAGTCGGCTTCCAGTTCGTCGACCTCGTCCTGTGCGAGGTCGACGAGCGGGAAGTCGGAGGTGGTGTGGCCCCCGGCGGCGGGGTCGGTGGTGGTGTGGGCGGCGAGGGCGGCGAGCAGGTCGAGCCAGGCCCGCCCGAGGTCGTGGGCCGTCCGCTCGTCCATGAGGTCGGCGGGCCAGGTCAGGGTGAGCCTCAGCTCGGGTTCCCCTGCGCGGTCCTGGACCATGGCGCCCGCTTCCAGGGTGTGCAGGGCGGGCGTGTCGGGGGCGGCCGAACCGCCGAGTTCGCCCGTCATCCGCCAGGCGGAGGGCTGGTTCCGGTGGGCGCTCGCGGTGAAGCGGCCGAGGTAGTTGAACCCGATCTGGGGGCGTGGGAGGGCCGCGAGGACGGGGGCCGTCTCGGGGTTGAGGTGGCGCAGGAGGCCATAGCCGAGGCCGTCGCCGCCCGGGACCGCGCGGGCCTGCTCCTTGACCGCCTTGACCAGCGCGCCGGCCGCCGGGCCGCCGGACAGGGCCTCGTCCAGGTCCACGCCCGTCAGGTCCAGGCGCACCGGGTGCGTGCTGGTGAACCACCCCACCGTGCGGGACAGTTCGACGCCCTCGACCGGCTCGCGGCCATGGCTCTCGACGTCGACCAGGACGCCCGGCACGGCCCCCTGCCGCCCGTGCGCCACCGCACCGGCGAGGCCCGCGAGCAGCACCTCGTGGACGCCGCAGTGGAAGACCGTCGGCGCCGTGCCCACGAGCGCCCGCGCCTGCTCCGGCGGCACCGTCCACGCCTGGTGGACCAGGCTCGCCACGGTGTCACGCCCCGGGTCGAACGCGCGCTTGCCCAGCGGTGGTTCCGGCGCCGCGAGCAGGTCCCGCCACGCGTCGAGCTCGGCCACGCGCCGCTCCGTGGCGGCCTGGTCGGACAGCAGCTCGGCCCAGCGCCGGAACGACATGCCCACCGGCTCCGTCTCGGGGCTGCGCACGGCCGCGACAGCTTCGCAGGCGGCTTGCAGGTCGGGGAGCAGGATGCGCCAGGACACGCCGTCCACCACCAAGTGGTGCGCTACGAGGACCAGTCGGCCCACGCGATCGGGGCCCGCGTCCACCCAGACGGCCTGGAACAGCACGCCCCCGGCGGGGTCGAGGCGCCGCACCGCATCCCGCGCGGCCCGGCCCGCGATCGCGTCCAGGTCGTCGTCCGATGTGGCGTCGACCCGCGTCACCAGCGCCCCCGCGTCCACCGCCCCGGCCCCGGCGACGACGAGCCTGAACCCCTCAGCGACCCGCGCCCGCAGCACGTCATGCGCGTCGAGCACCACCCCCACGCCCGCCGCGAGCACATCGCGCCCGAGCCCCGGCGGGGCGCCGGCCACCACCCACTGCGCGAACGCGGGATCCGCGGCCCACTGCCCGAGCGCCCGCATCACCGGTGTCCACGGCACCTCGCCGACGCCGTCGTCCGCCGAGGCGTCGGCGGGCGCGCCCGCCTCGGCGGCGAGGGCCGCGAGGCCGGCCGGGTTCTCGTGCTCGAAGACGTCCTGGGCCGTGAAGTCCAGGTCGAGACGGCGGGCCCGCGCGGCGAGCTGCATCGCCGTGATCGAGTCGCCGCCGAGCTCGAAGAAGCTGTCCTCGACCCCGACCCGCTCCAGACCCAGCACGTCGGCGAACAGCCCGCACAGCGTCTCCTCCGCCCCGGACCGGGCCACCCGGTCCGACGCCCGCCCCGCGAAGTCCGGCGCGGGCAACGCCACCCGGTCCACCTTGCCGTTCCGCGTCACCGGCAACTTGTCCAACACCAGGACGGCCGACGGCACCATGTACTCGGGCAGGGCTTCGGCCACGTACGCGCGGACCGCCTCCCCGTCCAGGCCCGGCTCACCGGGGACCGCGTAGCCGATGAGGCGGCGCTCTCCCGGGCCCGTCTCCGGTGCGGTGACGACCGCCTGGGCCACGCCCGGGTGCGCGGCGAGCGCGGCTTCGACCTCGCCCAGCTCCACGCGGAACCCCCGGATCTTCACCTGCGCGTCGGCGCGGCCCACGAACACCAGGGCGCCGTCGCCGGTCCACCGCACCAGGTCGCCCGTGCGGTACATGCGGCCGCCCGGAACGAACGGGCACGCCACGAACCGCTCCGCCGTCAGGCCCGGCCGCGCCCAGTAGCCCTGCGCGAGGCCCTCGCCCGCCACGTACAGCTCGCCCGTGACACCCGACGGCACCGGCAGCAGGAACGCGTCGAGGACGTACGCCTGCCGGCAGGGCAGGGGGCGGCCGATCGGGAGGACCGAGCTCACCGGCTCGCCCGGCCGCCAGGTCTGCCAGGTCGCGCACAGCGTCGTCTCCGTCGGCCCGTACAGATGGCGCACCGCCACGTCCGGGCAGGCCGTGCGCACCCGCGCCACCGAGTCGGCGGGCACCACGTCACCGCCGGTCAGCACCTCACGCAACCCGGCGAAGCACTCCGGCGACTCCCCCGCGAGCACCCGGAACGCCCCGGCCGTCAGATGCGCCGCCGTCACCCCTCGGGCCACGGACTCCCGCACCCGCCGGGCATCCACCGCGCCCGGCCCGGCGACGACCACCCGGCCGCCCGACACCAGCGGCACCCACACCTCGTACAAGGACACGTCGAAGGCGTGCGGCGCGTGCATCAGCACGGCGTCGTCCGGGGCCAGGTGCCATTCGCGCTCGCCGACCAGGGCCGCCACGCTGCCGTGCGGCACCGCCACCCCCTTCGGCACACCCGTCGAACCGGAGGTGTACATCACGTACGCCACATCGCCCGGACCCACACGCGCCGGCGACGCCCCGTCCCCGTGCGCGGCCGACCCGCGTGCCCCGTCCGGGTCGTCCAGGACCACGAGGCGCCAGGACCCGTCGGGCACCGTCGCCCGCGTCGCCGCCGTGCACAGGACCGCCGCCGGAGCGCAGTCCCGCAGCACGAACTCCATCCGCTCGGCGGGGGAGTTCGCGTCCACGGGCACGTACGCGGCCCCGGCGCGCCACACCGCGAGCAGTGTCACCACCACGTCGGCCGACCGCTCCATGGCCACGGCCACACGGTCCCCACGGCTCACACCCTGGTCCGAGAGATACGCGGCCAGGCGGCCCGACTCCTGCCACAACTCGCCGTACGTCAGCGTCCGTTCGTCGTCCGTGACCGCCACCGCGCCCGGGGCCGCCGCGACCCGTGCCGCGATCAGCTCCGGCACCGGTCCGGTCGGCGGCTCGCCCGCCGTGGCGCCCCAGCCCTCCAGGACCAGACCGCGCTCCGGGCCCGTGAGCACGCCGACGCGGCCCACCGGGGCCGACGGGTCGGCCGCCATCCGGTCGAGCACGCGGGCGACGATGCCGCCCAGGGCCTCGCCGATCTCCTCGTCGACCAGATCGGGGCGGTAGGTCACGTCGACGCGCAGGCGGTCGCCGGGGGCGATGCCGAGGGACAGCGGGTAGTGCGTCGCCTGGCGGGCTTCCACGGGAGTGAAGGTGAGGGCGTCGGGGGTGGGCGGGCGGCCGTGGGCGCGAGGGTAGTTCTCGTACACGAGGAGGGTGTCGAAGGACGCGCCCGGGCCCGCCGCCGCCTGGATGTCCGTGAGGCCGAGGTGCTGATGGGCCATCAGGGCCGTGTGGTGTTCCTGGAGTTCGGTGAGCAGGTGCGTCAGCGGCTTGTCCGCGTCCAGGCGTACGCGCACGGGGACGGTGTTGATGAACAGGCCGATCGCGGAGTCGGCGCCCGGCAGCTCAGGCGGGCGGCCCGCGACCGTCGCGCCGAACACCACGTCCGTGCGCCCGGCGAGGCGGGACAGGACCAGGGCCCAGGCGCCCTGTACGACCGTGCTCAGGGTGAGGCCGTGGGTGCGGGCGAGTCCGGCCAGGGCGGTGGAGGTCTCCGGAGAGAGGGACACGGACCTTCTGGTGGGGGTGGGGACGCCGCGCGAAGGAGCGCTGGGCGACGAGGCCGAAGAGGCGGATGAGGCTCCCGATGCCGCTCCCGCGACGAACGTGGGCTCCTCGGTTCCGGCGAGCTCCGCGCGCCACGCGGCCCGCGCGGCCTCCTTGTCCTGGCGGGCCAGCCACGACAGGTACGCGCGGTACGAGGTCGGGGGCGGCAGACACGACGCGTCGCCGCCCGCCGCGTACACGGTGGCGAGTTCGTCGAGCAGGACCGGCAGCGACCAGCCGTCGAGCAGGATGTGGTGGCTCGTCAGGACGAGCTGGTGGTGGCGGTCGCCGACGCGCACGAGGAGCAGGCGCAGGAGCGGTGCCACCGCCGGGTCGATACGGCGTGACCGCTCGTGCTCCGCGAGCCGGTCGAGCTCCGCCCGGGCGGCGGCCTCCGTGCGGTCCGAGAGGTCGGCCTCGGTCCACGGCAGCGCGACCTCGCGCAGGACGAGCTGCACCGCCGCGCCCGACGCGCGCCGGTGGAAGCCGGCCCGCAGCACCGCGTGCCGGGCGATCAGGGCCTGCCACGAGGTCCGCAGGCGGGCCGCGTCGAGGGGGCCCGCGACGGACAGGACGGACTGCACGGTGTACACGTCGGGGCCCTGGCCGTCGAAGTCGGCGTGGAACAGCAGGCCTTCCTGCAGCGGCGAGAGCGGCCAGACCTCGGCGAGGGCGGAGCCCGCGGCCGCGTGGGCCGCGGTTCCGTGTGGCGAGGTTCCGTGTGGCGAGGTTCCGTGTGGCGAGGTTTCGTGTGGCGGGGTTTCGTCCGGTGCGGTTCCGTGCGGTGCGGTTCCGTGCGGTGCGGTGCGGTGGGCCGCGGAACCGTGGGCCACGGGGCCCTTGGCGTCCGGTCCCTGGCCGGTGGTGGAAGCCTTCACAGCGACCGTCCCCCTTTGCGTCCTTCGCATCCTTCGAGTCCTTCAAGTCCGGCACACCGTCCCCGCCCGTCAAGCCCCTCGGACGGCTCGGCTGGTTCCGGCGGTCCGGAAAGACGGGCCGCGATGGCCTCGAACTCGTCGACCTCGTCCTGCGCGAGGTCGATCAGCGGGAAGTCCGACGGGGTGTGGCCGCCCGCGGCGGGGTCCGTCGTGTGGGTGGCCAGGGCGGCGAGCAGGCCGAGCCAGGTCCGGCCGACGCGTTCCGCCGCGGCTTCGTCAAGGACCTTCGAGGCCCGGCTCAGCATGAGGGTGAGCTCGGGCCCTTCGGGGGTGTCGCGGACGGCGGCCGCGGCCTCCACGACGTGGGCGACGGGCATCGACGGGGCGGCCGAGCCGCCGATCGCGGTCTCACCGGCCAGCTGCCAGGGCTCGACGGATCCGGCGGGGCGGCCGGTGGAGCCGTCGGCAGAAGTGCCGGTGGAGCCGTCGACGGAGCCGTCGGTGGCGAAGCGGCCCAGGTAGTTGAAGCCGATCTGGGGGCGCGGCAGGGCGGCGAGTATCGGCCCCGTCTCCTGGCCCAGGTGGCGCAGGAGCCCGTAGCCGAGGCCGTCGCCGGGCACCGCACGCGCCTGTTCCTTGACGGTCTTCAGGAGCGCGCCGACGGCCGGTCCGCCCGCGACGGCCTCGTCGATGTCGACGCGCGCGAGGTCGAGGCGGACCGGGTGCACGCTGGTGAACCAGCCCACGGTGCGCAGCAGATCGGCCCCGCCGAGCGGCCTGCGGCCATGGCCCTCGACGTCCACGAGGACGAGGCCGCCCGTGCGGCCCCCGCCGTTCTTGTCGGCGGCGTCGGCGTGCCGCCGCCCGTGCTCGACCGCGCCCGCGAGCGTCGACAGGAGCACCTCGTGCACCCCGCAGTGGAACAGCGCCGGGACGTTGCCCACCAGCGCCCGGGCGTGCCGCGCGGGCACCGTCCACGTGGTGCGGCGGACGGTCGCCGCGGTGTCGCGCTCCGGGTTCAACTCGCCGTTGCCCAGGGGTGGTTCGGCGTGGGCGACCACGGCCGCCCAGCTCTCCAGCTCGGCGGTGCGCTCCGGCGCGCTCGCCTGCCCGGCGAGCAGGCTGGCCCACCGCCGGAACGATGTCCCCACCGGCTCCAGGGCCGGTGTGCGGCCCGCGGCGGCGGCCTCGCAGGCGGCGCGCAGGTCGGGGAGGAGGATCCGCCAGGAGACGCCGTCGACCGCCAAGTGGTGTACGGCGAGGGCGAGTCGGCCGGTCCTGCGGGGTCCGGCGTCGAGCCACACCGCCTGGACGAGGACCCCTGCCGACGGGTCGAGCCGGTGCACCGCGGCACGCGCGGCCCGGGTCGCGGCGTCGTCCAGGCCCGCCTCGGTCACGTCGGCCGCATCGAGCCGGGTGACCAGGTCCGCGGCGGTCACCGAGGCCTGGTCGCGCACCACGAGGCGCGACTCGGGCCCGGATCCGACGGCCTGCGCGCGGAGCATGTCGTGGGTGGCGAGCAGCGCGCGTACGCCCGCCGTCAGGGTGTCGACGCCGAGGCCCGCGGGCGCGCCGACGATCACCCACTGCGCGAACTCGCCGCTGGTGACGCGCTCGCCGAGGGCCCGCATCACCGGCGTCCAGGGCACCTCGCCCACGCCGACGTCCCACGCGGGCTCCGCTCCCGTGCCGAGCCGCGCCACGGACGCGAGTCCGGCCGCGGTCGCGTGCTCGAAGACGTCCTGCGACGTGACGGAAACGCCTGCCCCGCGGGCGCGGCTGACCAGCCGCATCGACAGGATGGAGTCGCCGCCGAGCCGGAAGAAGTTGTCGTCGGCGCCGACCCGTTCGAGGCCGAGGACCTCCGCGAACAGTCGGCACAGGACGTCCTCCGCCGCGCTCTCCGGGGCCCGCCCGACGGCGCGCTCGGCGAAGTCGGGGGCGGGCAGGGCCGCCAGGTCGACCTTGCCGTTCGGGGTGGCGGGCAGCGCGTCGAGGACCACGACGGCGGCGGGCACCATGTACGCGGGCAGGAGGTCGGCGGCGTGCTCGCGGACCGACTCGCCGTCCAGGGCGGGCCGTTCGGCGGGGGCAGGGCCATCGGGGGCGGGTCGCGCGGAGCCATCGACGGCACCCCCCGCACGGGGTCCGGAGGCGTCCGGGGCGCCGCGCGTCACGTATCCGATCAGGCGCCGCTCCCCTCCGGTCGGGCGCCGCTCCCCCGCCCCCCGCTCACCGTGCTCCCGGAGCGTCACCACGGCCCGGCCCACCCCGGGGTGTGCGGCGAGCGCGGCCTCGATCTCGCCGAGCTCCACCCGGAACCCGCGGACCTTCACCTGCGCGTCGGCCCGCCCGGCGTGGACGAGGTCGCCCGCCCGGGTCCTGCGGACCAGGTCGCCGATGCGGTACATCCGCGCCCCCGGCGTGAACGGGCAGGCCACGAACCGCTCGGCCGTGAGCCGGGCCCGGCCCGGATAGCCGCGGGCGAGCCCGGCGCCCGCGAGGTACAGCTCCCCGACGGTGTCGGGCCCCACGGGCTGCAGGAACGCGTCCAGGACGTAGGTGGCGGTGCCCGCGATCGGGCGGCCCGTCGTCGGGGCGTCCTCGGCGCGCAGGGGGCGGCTGGCCGTCGAGGTGACCGCCGCTTCGGTGACGCCGTACTCGCTGTGGATGTCACGGCCGTCGGCCGTCCAGCGGCGGCGCAGGTCGTCCGGCGCGGTCTCGCCGCCGATGATCAGGACCCGCAGGTCGGGCAGGCGCGCCGGCGGGAGTTGCGCGAGCTGGGTCGGGGTCATCGCGACGTGCGTCACCCGGCTCGCGCGCAGCACGCGCACCAGGTCGTCGCCGGTGGCGTGCTGCCCCACGGGCGGGGCGAGGACCAGGCGGCCGCCCGCGCACAGGACGGGCCAGATGTCCGCCATCGACACGTCGAAGCTCGGGGAGACGAGTTGCAGGACCCGGCTCGCCGCGTCCAGGGCGTACCGCCGGGTGTGGTCGGCCACGAGGGCGCGCAGCGCGCCGTGCGGGACGGTCACGCCCTTGGGCGTGCCGGTCGAGCCGGACGTGTGGATGGTGTACGCCGCGTGCGCCGCCCGCAACGGCAGCGGCCGCTCCCGGTCGGCCACGGGTCCCGCGTGCCGCAGGGCGATGTCGCGCGCGGTGTGCGGCGCGTCCAGGGTCACGACGCGGACCGCGTGGCCGCGCGGCACGGCGTCGCGCGTCGCCCGCGTGCACACCAGGACCGGCGCGGCGACGTCGTCCAGGACGCGGCGGACGCGCGCGGGCGGGTGGCCGGGGTCGACCGGTGCGTAGACGCCGCCCGCGAGGGACACGGCCACGAGCGCCACGATCAGCTCGACGGAGCGGTCGGCGAGCACGGCGACCGGGGTCTCGGGGCCCACGCCCGCGCTCATGAGGTGCCGGGCCAGGCGTGCGGCGTCGGCGGCGAGTCGGCCGTACGTGAGAGTGCGCGGCCCGGCTTCGACGGCCACGGCGGCGGGGGCCTCGGCCGCGCGGCGCGTGAAGGCCTCGGGCACCAGCGGGGTGTGCCGCGGGGCGGCGGGGCCGGTCGCGAGGGTGTGTTCCAGGGCGCGGGCCCGCTCGGCCGGGCCGAGGACGCCGATGCGTCCCAGGGGCCGCGCGGGGTCCGCCGTCAGCTGTTCCAGGACCCGCGTGAAGGAGTGGACGAGGTCCTCGACGCGGGCGCGTGCCACCGCGTCCGGGCGGCCGACGAGGTGTCCGCGCAGCCGCTCGTCGGGCACGACGATCAGGGCGAGGGGGTAGTGGCCCCGGTCCTGCGGCTCGCCGACGGGACGGATGCGCAGGGACGTTGCGGAGCTGCCCGGCAGCGCGGGGAGGTTCTCGAAGACCACGAGGGTGTCGAAGACGGCACCGGCGCCCACGGTCCGGCGGAGCTCCTGGAGTCCCGTGTGCTGGTGCGGCATGAGGGCGACGTGCCGCTCCCGCAGGCCCGCGAGCAGGGCGGCGACCGGCTGCTCCGGGTCGACGCGCACGCGGACGGGCAGGGTGTTGATGAACGGGCCGACGACCGACTCGGCGCCCGGCAGGTCCGCGGGCCGGCCCGCGACCGTCGTGCCGAACACCACGTCCGTGCGCCCCACGAGCCGGGCGAGGACGAGCGCCCAGGCGCCCTGCACGACGGTGTTCACGGTCACGCCGTGGGCGCGCGCGAGGGCGGTGACGGCGTGCGTGAGGCGGTCGTCGAGCTCGAAGGTCACGGGGCGCGGCACGACGGGCGTGCGCACCGTGTCCTCGGGCACCACGAGGGTGGGTTCCGTGACGTCCGCGAGCTCCGCGCGCCAGGCCTCCCGGGCGGCGTCCTCGTCCTGCCGTGCCAGCCACGCCAGGTAGGTGCCGTACGAGGTCGCGGGCGGCAGGGACGACGCGTCGCCGCCCGCCGCGTACACCTCGGCGAGCTCCTTGAGGACGACCGCCATGGACCAGCCGTCGAGGAGGGTGTGGTGGCTGGTGACGATCTGGCGGTGGTGGTCGGGGCCGAGGCGGACGAGCAGCAGGCGCAGGAGCGGGGCCGTCGTGAGGTCGAAGCGCTCCGCCTTCTCGGCCCCGGCGAGCCGTGCCGCCTCGCCCTGCGCCATGTCCGGTGGGAGCGCGGACAGATCGGTCTCGCGCCAGGGCAGCGGCACGTCGTCCGCGACGACCTGCACGGGTTCGCCGGTGGACCGGGGGTGGAAGGTGGCGCGCAGCACGGCGTGCCGGTCGACGAGCGCCCGCCACGAGGCGCGCAGGCGGGCCGCGTCGAGGGGGCCTTCGAGGTCGAGGACGCGCTGGCTCGCGTACACGTCGGGGCTGTCGTCGGCGTACGTGGTGTGGAAGAGCATGCCCGCCTGGAGCGGTGACAGGGGCCAGACGTCGGTGAGGCCGGGGGCCGCGGCGCGCAGCCGGGCCAGCTCGTCGGGGGTGAGGTCCGTGAGGATCGATCCGGCGCTCGCCGTCCCGGCCCCGGCCCCGGTGTCGTCGCGTGCGGTGTCGGGTGCGGCCCCGGTGAAGCGGGCCACCGCCGCGAGCGCCGCCGGAGTGTCGTGCTCGAACACGTCCTGCGCGGTGCAGAGCACGCCGGACCGCCGTGCCTGGGCGGCCAGTTGCATCGACAGGATGGAGTCGCCGCCCAGCTCGAAGAAGCCGTCGTCCGCGCCGACCCGGTCCAGCTTCAGGACGGCGGCGAACAGCTCGCACAGGACGGCCTCGGCCGGGGTGCGCGGGGCCCGCCCGGTGACCTTGCGGGCGAAGTCGGGGGCGGGCAGCGCCGCGCGGTCGACCTTGCCGTTGCGGGTGACGGGCAGCGCGTCCAGGGCGAGGACGGCCGCGGGGACCATATGGTCGGGCAGCAGGGCCGCGACGTGGGCGCGGACGGCGTCGGGGGGCACGGCGCCGGGGCCGCGCGGGACGACGTAGCCGATGAGGCGGCGCTCGCCCGGGGCGTCCTCGCGGGCGAGCGCCACGGCCTGGGCCACCGCCGGGTGCCCGGCGAGCGCCGATTCGACCTCGCCCAGCTCCACGCGGAAGCCGCGGATCTTGACCTGGCCGTCGGCGCGCCCCACGAAGAGCAGGTCGCCCGCGGCGGTCTCGCGCACCAGGTCGCCCGTGCGGTACATCCGCTCGCCGGGCGCGAACGGGCAGGCCACGAAGCGCTCGGCCGTCATCCCCGGCCGCTGCCAGTACCCGTGGGCGAGCCCGGCCCCCGCGAGGTACAGCTCGCCGACCAGGCCCGGTTCGAGGGGCCGCAGGTTCGCGTCGAGCACGAAGGCGCGGCGGCCCGCCAGGGGTCGGCCGATCGGCAGGACGTCGTCCACTGCATCGCCCGGCCGCATCAGGTGCCAGGTCGCGCAGAGGGTCGCCTCGGTCGGCCCGTACATGTGCCGCACCACCACGTCCGGGCAGGCATCGCGTACCCGCGCCACCGCCGCGGCGGGCACCACGTCACCGCCGGTCAGCACCTCGCGCAGGCCCGCGAAGCACTCCGGTGCCTGCCCCGCGACGACCCGGAACGACCCGGCCGTCAGATGCGCCCGCGTGACCCCCCGGTCCGCGAACTCCCGTACGCGCTGGGCGTCGAAGGACCCCGGCCCGGCGACGACGACCCGGCCGCCCGCCGCGAGCGGCACCCACACCTCGTACAGGGAGGCGTCGAAGGCGTGCGGGGCGTGCATCGGCACCGCGTCGTCGGGGCCGACGTGCCAGGCGCGCTCGCCCACCAGGGCGGCCACGCCCGCGTGCGGCACGGCCACGCCCTTGGGCGTGCCCGTCGAGCCGGAGGTGTACATCACGTACGCCGTGTCGCGGCCGTCGGTGCGGACGTGCGGCCCGTCGTCGTACGCGGGCGGCTCCCCCGCCGTCACCAGGTCGTCGAGGAGCAGCGCCCGCGCGCCGCCGTCGGGCACGGCGGCGCGGGTCGCCGTGGTGCACACCACCGCCGACGCGGCGCAGTCGGCGAGCACGAACGCCACCCGCTCGGCGGGGTGAGCGGCGTCGACGGGCACGTACGCGGCTCCGGCGCGCCACACCCCGAGGAGCGCCACGACCAGGTCCGTCGAGCGGTCGGCGACGACGGCGACCCGGTCGCCGCGGCTCACGCCCGCGCCCGCCAGACGCCGGGCCGCGCGTCCGGCCCGTGCCCACAGCTCGCCGTACGTCAGGGCGTGCCGGCCGTCGTCGAGCGCCACCGCGCCGGGCCTGCGGGCCGCCTGACGGGCGATCAGCTCCGGTACGGGCGGCTGCTGTCGCGGGGGCGGCGCGGGCCGGGGCGCGGGTGTGGTCGCGGCGTCGATCCGGCCGACGGGTGCGGCCGGGTCCGCCGCGAGGCGCTCCAGGAAGCGCAGCAGGGACCGGTGGCCGGCGCGGGTCAGGTCCTGGTCGTAGCGGGCGGGGTCGGCCTCCAGGGAGATCGCCGTGCCCGCCTCCTCCGACCAGCCGCCGACGACCACGCTGAGGTCCTCGACGCGGCGGCTCGACAGGTCGCGGACGATGCCGCGGCAGGGCCCGAAGCGCAGGTTCTCGCCGAGCGGCAGGAAGTTGACGAAGGGTCCGAAGTGCCAGCGGCCGCCGCCCGGCCAGCCCAGTTCGCGGCGCAGCCGCTCGCCGCGGAACCGCTGGTGCGCGAGCAGCCCGTCGGCCTCGCGCGCCGCCGCGCGGGCCAGCTGGTCGAGGCTCGTGTCCGGGGCCACGGGCAGCCGGAACGGCAGGACGTTCGCCAGCGTGCACGGGGTGCGCCGGGCCTGTGCGGTGGGGCGTCCGGCGACAGGGAGGCTGAGGACGGCCTCGTCGGCGCCCGTGAGCCGGCAGGTGAACGCGCCGACCGCGGCCACGACGAGCCGCGGCCAGCTCACTTGGGCGCGCGCCGCCGCCGCGTGCAGGGCCTTGACGGCGGGCGGCGGCAGATGGCCCGTCGCGCGCGGGGCGCCGCCGGGTGCGGCCGGGCGGTGGCCGGGGACGGCTATGGGCTCCGGCCGGTCGGCGAAGCGGTCGTGCCAGTACCGGCGGTCCTGCTCGTGGCCTTCGGACGCGCGGTACGCGGCCTCCTGCCGCAGGAGTTCACGCAGCGGCGCGTGACCCGGCGGCCGAACCGTTTCGCCGTGGAGCCGCGCCGTGTAGTGGGCGGCGACCCGGCGGGCGACGAGCGAGCAGGCGAAGCCGTCCATCAGGAGGTGGTTGTAGCGCTGGTACCAGAGGTGCCGGTCCGGGGCGAGGGTCAGCAGCGCGTACGTGAACAGGCCGCCCTCAGTGGGCCCGTGCACCTGGTCGAGGTCCGCGCGCATCCAGGCCTCGGCCGCGCGCCACGGGTCGTCGTGCGCCCGCAGGTCGACCGCCGTCAGGGTCCACTCGGGCTCCGGTACGAAGAGCTGACAGACCCCGCCGCCGGGTGCCGCGACGAACCGCGCGCGCAGGATCTCGGTCTCCTCGACCGTCCGGCGCAGCGCGTGCGCGAAGGCGCCGGTGTCCAGCGGTCCGACGATCTCGACGTGCTGGCCGATGGTGTAGAGGCGGCGTGAGCTCTCGATGCCCTGCGCCAGCCAGATCCCCTCCTGGCTCTCGGACAGAGGCAGGCTCTCAGACAGGGGCAGGCTCTCGGACACGGGCAGGCTGTCGGACACGGGCAGGCTCTCGGGCACGGGCTGGGCGGAATCCGTCCGGCTGCTCATCGGGCTCCCTTCACCGCGGCCTGGTGCGCGGGCTTGGCTGTGGGGCTCTGTTCGTTCCGGGTCGGGTGGCGCGGCTAGGGCCCTAGGGCCCGTCCGGCTCGCCGCGGCGGCGTACGGCGTACTCGCCGCCGCCCGGTGGCATGCCGCCGCCCAGGACGAGTCCGTCGGCGCCGCCGGGCATCGGGCCCTCGCCGATGACGAGGCCGTCGCCGCTGCCGGGCATCGGGCCCCGGCCGAGCACGGGGCCGCCGCCGAGCACCGGGCCCTCCCCGGGAGCGAGCCGACGCGCGCCCGGGGCCGGGGGGCCGACGGGGCCCGCGCCGTTCGCGCCGGGGCCCCGGCGGTCGAACTGCGTGCGGTGGAGCTCGGCGTACAGGCCGCCCGCCGCGAGGAGTTCCTCGTGCGTGCCGCGCTCGCGCACCCGGCCGTCGTCGACGACGAGGATCTGGTCGGCCTCGCGGACCGTGGACAGGCGGTGCGCGATCACCAGGGACGTCCGGTCGCGCAGCGCCGTGGTCAGGGCCCGCTGGACGGCCGCCTCGGACTCGGAGTCCAGGTGGGCGGTCGCCTCGTCGAGCACCACCACGGACGGTGCCTTGAGGAGCAGCCGGGCGAGGGCGAGCCGCTGCTTCTCGCCGCCCGAGAGCCGGTAGCCGCGGTCGCCGACGACCGTGTCGAGGCCGCTGGGCAGCGAGCGGATCAACTCCCCTATCCGGGCAGCGTCGCAGGCCTCGAACAGCTCGTCCTCGGTGGCGTCGGGGCGGGCGTAGGCGAGGTTCGCGCGGATCGTGTCGTGGTAGAAGTGCGCGTCCTGGGTGACCACTCCGACCGTGTCGCGCAGCGAGTCGAGGGTGACGTCGCGCAGGTCCTTGCCGTCGAGGCGGACGCTGCCCGACGTCGGGTCGTAGAGGCGGGACACCAGGTGCGTGGTGGTCGTCTTGCCGCCGCCCGACGGGCCGACCAGCGCCGTCAGCTTTCCGGGCGGCAGCTCGAAGGTCAGGTCGTGCAGCACTTCGGGGGTGTTCTGGGCGCGCTCCTTCGCGGACAGGGCGCCCGACTCCAGGGACGCCAGGGACACGTCGCTGGCGCGCGGGTAGCGGAACGACACCCCGTCGAACACGATCCGCGGGGCGGGTACCGCGCCCGGCGCGGGCAGCGCGACGGCGTCGGGCTTCTCCTCGATGAGCGGCTTCAGGTCGAGCACCTCGAAGAGCCGGTCGAAGCTGACCAGGGCGGTGAGGACGTTCGCCTGGAGGCTGGACAGCTGCGTGATGGGGCCGTAGAGGCGGCCGAGGAGCACGGCGAGGGCCACCAGGGTGCCGAGCTGGAACACGCCGTTCAGGACGAGGGTGCCGCCGACGCCGTACACCAGGGCCGTGGCGAGGGCGGCGAGCAGCGCCATGGAGATGAACGAGAGGCGGCTGAACACCGAGAGGACCACGCCGACGTCGCGGACCCGGCCCGCCCGCTCCTCGAAGTGGGCGGCCTCCGTGCGCGGGCGGCCGTACAGCTTGGCGAGCATCGCGCCGCTCACGTTGAACCGCTCCTGGACGATCCCGGCGAGCTCGGCGTTGGACTGCATCTGCTCCCGGGAGTAGCGCTTCAGACGCCGTCCGACGTAGACGCCGGGCACGACGAACAGCGGCAGCATCGCCACCGCGATCAGGCTGATGAGCCAGGACAGGTAGAACATCTCGCCGAGGACCAGAAGCACCGTCAGGACGCTGGTCGCCGAGGCGAGGATCAGGCCGAGGGACTGCTGGGCCAGCAGGACGTCCGCGTTGAGCCTGCTGGTGAGCAGTCCGGTCTGGGTGCGCGTGAAGAACGCCATCGGCTGCCGCTGGACGTGTGTGAACGTCCGCACGCGCAGGTCGTGGCTGATGCCCTGCCCGATGCGCCCGGAGAAGTAGCTCTGCCCGAGCTGGGTCACCGCGTCGACGACGGCGAGCGCGGCCACGATCAGGGCGAGGGCGGTGACGAGGCCCTTGTCGTCCTTGAGGATGCCGTCGTCGACGATGTCCTTCAGGAGCAGCGGTGTCGCCACGATGACGAGCGAGTCGACCACGGTGGTCAGGAGCAGGAACAGCAGGGAACGGGTGTGCGGCCGCAGACAGGCGAGCGCACGGCGCGCTGTTCCCGGCCGCAGTTTCTGTTTCTCGGGACCGGACGAGTTCGGGTCTCCGACGGTAATTCCGCCAGGGCCTTGGGTGATTAACACGCGACGGAAACCTCCTGTGGATCGCGTTGTTCCACCGGCTTCGCTCGTAGCCAGGAAACTACCGTTCTTATTTCCGCGCCAACCTCTGTCCGACCGGGCGGAGCGGTCAGTTGGACAGCGCGGCCGCTATGCCGTCTCTGCGACTTTCCGCTGGACCCGGAGTGCGAACTCCGCCCACATCTCCGCGCATTCGTTGGCCAGGTCGGCGACGATGCCGCCGCAGTGCGGCGGGACCTTCTCGATGAGTTCGTCCCAGTCCTCCGTGCTGATGGTGTGCAGGTTGAGCAGCCGCAGCAGGGTGCGGCCCGTGTCGCTGAAGCGCAGCGCCGGGTCGGCCTTCAGGCGCTCCACGACCGCGGCTCGGTCCAGGGCGGTCGCCCGGTGGTCGGGGACGCCGACGGGGCCGAATCCGGCACGGGCGGCCGCGCCCGGCACGGCCACGCCGGTCACTCCGGTCGTGCCGGTCACTCCGGTCGTGCCGGTCACGTGGGCCGCGTCGGTCGCGGGAGCTCCGGGGCGTCCCTGCCGTCCGCGCCGCGGCTGCGGGTCCTCGCCGCGCATCATGCGGTTGCGTACGTCGCGTACCGTCTCGGGCGAGATGCAGGCGGCGCGGGCGACCTGGCGCAGCGAGAGGCCCGGGTTCTCGGCGATGATCTCGCTGGCCAGCCTGCGGCCCTCGGCGCCGTTGACCGGGCGGACCCGGCCGTCCTGGCCGAGCCGGCTGGCCGCGCCGGTCCCGCCGCCCGGCTGGCGCCGGCGGACCTCGGCGACCGTGCCGGGCGCGATGCCCGCGACCGAGGCGATCATGCGGTCCGACCACTGCGGGTGCGAGCCGATGATGCGCCGCGCGGCGCGCTTCCTGTCGGCGGTGCTCAGCGGCAGGCCGTGCGCGATGTTGGACTCGACGGCCAGGACGAACGCGTCGGCCTCGGTGCCCTCGAAGAACCTGGCGGCGATCTTGCTGTGGCCGCGTAGCTCGGCCGCCCGTACGCGGTGCAGCCCGTCGATGACCCGCATCGTGGCGCGGTGCACGGTGATGGGCGGCAGCGGTGTCCGCACCGCCGCGAGGGCTTCCACGTGATCCGGATCGGCTCCGGAGAGCCGTGGCGAGCCGGCCGTCGACAGCGAGCCGATCTCGACTTCGACGACCATGACGCGGTCGATGCGCGGGTGCCCAGGTATGGTCAACTCAACTCCCCCTAGTGATCTGTTCGCACCGGCGCGCGTGCGCGGACACGCGCACCGGACCACACCCTGACCCGGGCGCGACCGGACCGCTCCCGTGGACCCTGCCGGGCCCGCCTGCGGCCACCCCTCAGGTCAGGTGCGCGCCGCATCCGGAAGTGACGTACGCGGAAACACCGAATGCCGGAACACTGAATGCCGCAACGCCGAATGCCGGAACATCACATGCGGGAACGTCGAATGCGAAAACCCTGCCGGTGCTCACCACCACTGTGTCTCCCCCGGTTTGGACTGCCGATCGGTTGGGACTGCCGATTCCGGGACCGCCCGCTCGCGGTGCGCACGGAATGCCGATCGTCCGGCCGGAGAACGCCTTCGGTCCGGAGCATGCCGCTGCCTTTTCCGGGGTGCCGAGCCCGCGGCTGAATTCTGGCCGCGGCGGAGGATTCTCCTGATAGCCGAACACGCTCACCTTAACAACGCGCTTTCCGGCCTGGTACCCCTCATTAACAGGCCCCCCGGGCGGCCTGACACCCCTATTCACCCCTATCCGGGAGTCAGGGGGCGGCGGCAGGGGCGTGCTCCGGCGTGGCCCGCGCGAGGCCGCGTCCCGTCGGCGGGAAGGCGACCTCCACCGCGAGGCCGCCGCCCGGCCGGGCGTGCGCGGTGAGGCGGGCGTCGTGGGCGGTCGCGATGGTGCGGACGATGGACAGGCCGAGCCCGTGGTGGCCCTCGTCGGCGGTGCGGCCGAGCCGCTGGAAGGGCTCGAAGAGGCGCTCCACCTGTTCCGGCGGCACCTCGGGCCCGGTGTTGGTGACGGTCACGACGGCGTGTCCGTCGCGGGTGCCGGTGGTGATCTCCACGTGTCCGCCGGGGACGTTGTAGCCCACGGCGTTGTCGACGAGGTTGGCCACCAGGCGCTGGACGAGCGCGGAGTCGCCGGTGGTGGCCGCGGGCGCGGTGCTTGCCTCGACGCGCAGGCCCCGGCGGCCGACGTCGGGGCGCGGCATGCGGACGACCTGCTCGGCGAGGGCCGCGAGGTCGACCGGTTCGTGGCGGTCGAGGCCGCGCTCGCTGCTGGACAGGGTGAGCAGCGACTCCAGGAGACGGGCCTGCTGTTCGCTGATCGCGAGCAGCCGTTCCAGGTTCGAGCGGTACGACTCCACGGTGGCCTCGCGGTCCATGAGCGACTCCTCGACGAGGGCGTGCTCCAGGGTGAGCGGGGTGCGCAGTTCGTGGGCGGCGTTGGCGACGAACCGCTTGTGGGAGTCGAGCGCGGACTCCAGGCGGCCGAGGAGCCCGTCGACGGTGTCGGCGAGGTCCTTCAGCTCGTCGGCGGGGCCCGCGACGGCGAGGCGCTCGTGCAGGTTGCGCGCGGAGATGCTGCGGATGGTGCCGGTCATGGTGCGCAGCGGGCGCAGCACGCGCCCGGCGACCAGCCAGCCGAGCGCGATGGAGAGCACCGCCATGATCCCGAGGGCGATCCCCGACTGCACCAGCAGATGCCGGAGTTCCTCCTGGTGCTGGCTGTAGGCCTGGTCGCGCAGTGTCTGGGTGAAGGCGTCGAGGCTCTTCGGCGCCCCTCCGCCCGGCAGGGAGTCGACGCGGCTCAGGGCCTCGCCGCCGGTCACCAGCGTGGGCTTGCCGTTGTGGCTGCCGACGAGGGTGAGGTTCTCCGACGCGTGCGTGACGAGCAGGTACGTGATCGCGAGCAGCACCGCCCCGGAGACGACGAACAGCACGCCGTACAGCAGCGTCAGGCGCACGCGGACGCGCCGTCCCGTCAGGCGGCCCGCGGCCACGGCGAGCAGGCGGGTGATCCCCGCGAACGGGGCGGGCGGGTGCGCGGGCAGTCGCATGGCGTCTCGCATCCGGTGGTGTCTCAACTGCGGGGTCCCATGGGCGGTTGTCTCAGCTGTCTCAGCTGTCTCAGCTGTGGTCTGTCAAATGCGGTAGCCGCCGCGCGGCACCGTCTCGACGACGGGCGGGTCCCCGAGCTTGGGCCGCAGCCGGTTGATGGTGGCCTTGACGGTGGTCGTGAAGGGGTCGGCGGCCTCGTCCCAGACCCGTTCCAGGAGTTCCTCCGCCGAGACCACCCGGCCCTGGGCGGCGAGCAGGTACTCCAGGACCGCGAACTCCTTGGGGGTGAGCGTGAGCCGGTGCCCGGCGCGGGTCGCGAGCCGCTGCGCCGGGTCGAGCCGCAGGTCGCCGTGGACCAGGACGGGCGGAAGGGCGGGCTGCGGGCGCCGGGCGAGCGCACGGATGCGGACGACCAGCTCGGCGTACGCGAAGGGCTTGGGCAGATAGTCGTCGGCGCCGAGGTTGAAGCCGTCGACGCGGTCGGCGATGGTGCTCGACGCGGTCAGCATCAGGACCCGGGCGTGCACCGGCTCGGCGGCGAGCTTGCTGCACACCTCGTCGCCGTGCACGCCGGGCAGGTCCCGGTCGAGCACGACGACGTCGTACTCGACGACGGCCGTGCGCTCCAGGGCGGCGCCGCCGTCGTGGACGACGTCGACGGCCATGCCCTCGCGGCGCAGCACGCGCGCCACCGACTGCGCGAGCTCCACGTGGTCCTCGACCACCAGGACTCTCATCGTCCACCCCCCGCGCGGCTCCGCGTGACCGGCGGGGCCGGGCCGCTCCGGCTGATCATGCCGCCCGAGCCTGCCCGACGCCCCGTCACGCCCCGGTCACAGCGCGGCGGTCACCGGCCGCGCCGACACCGCTTCGCAGCGTACCGGCGCCGCCCGCCGCTGTGACCGGCGCGGGAGGTGCGGACCGCGGTGTGACCGCCCGCCTCGTACAACGGATACGGACTCGTACAACGGATGCGGAGCGCAGCGCACCGCGTCCCCGGACGCGACGAGGAGACGTGACACCGGAGATGACCGCCGCACTGCTCCTCCCACCGGCGCTTACGGCCCTGACGGGCCTCGCTCTCGGCGTACTCGTGGCGCCGCTAGCGCGAGCCGGTGCCCGCGGCCGGTCTGATCTTCGCCGTCAGGTCCGCGCGACGCTGGACGTCCAGCTTGCGGTACGCGCGGGTCAGATGCTGCTCGACGGTGCTGACCGTGATGAACAGCTTGTCGGCGATCTCCCTGTTGGTGTGGCCGCGGGCGGCGAGCGTGGCGACGCGCAGCTCGGCGTCGCTGAGCTCGACGCGCTGCCGCCGGGCCTGGGGCGGCGGGACGCCGTTCCCTGCCGGGGAGGCCGCGGTGTCGGCGGACGGGTCCTCGGGGTCGGGGACCCCGCACTCGCGGGCGAGCTGCTGCGCCCTGCGGGCCAGGGCCCGGGCCTGGCCCGCGCCGCCGAGCTCGCGGTGGGCGCGGGCCAACTCGCCGGTGGCGTGGACGAGTTCGAGCCGGTGGCCGGTCGCCCGCAGGATCTCGACGGCCTCGTCGAGGAGCGGCGGGCGCCGCGCCGGGTCGAGGGCGCGGGCGAGCACCCGCAGCGAGACGCCGCGCGTCCAGCAGCCCGCGGTGCCGACCAGGGCCAGCTGTTCCTCGGCGAGGCTCTGGGCGCGGCTGAGGTCGCCGAGCGCCAGGTGGGCCTGCGCGGCGTCGGTGCGCCAGGGCACGAGGGCGGGCAGGTCGAGGTCCCAGCCCGTCATGATGTCGCCGCAGGTGCGGAAGTCGTCGAGCGCGGCGTAGGGCCGCGCGGCGGCGAGGTAGTAGTGGCCGCGCGCCCACAGGTAGAGCAGCCCGTCGGGGGTGTGGAACGCCACCTCCGGGACGGGCAGGGCCAGTTGGGCGGCCGCCTCGTCGAGGCGGCCGCGCGCGGTCTTGGCGTACACGGCGACGGCGACGAGCGACGCGAGGGCAACGCCCCAGCCCTCGGCGGGCACCAGCGTGATCGCCGTGTGCGCGGACCGCTCGGCCGCGGCGAGCCCGCCGAGGCGCACCTCGATGCGCGCCTTGACCGACGCGAGCTGGGCCTGCCACATGGGGGCGCCGCGCTCGGCGGCCTCCTTGAAGAGCGTCTCGCACCAGTGCGCCGCCTTGTCGAGGCGGTCGGCGAGGATCAGCGAGTCCAGGGCGACGACGAGCGCCGGGACCGTGCGGTCGTCGAGGCGGGTGCCCTGCAGGACCTGTTCCGCGCGCACCACGACGTCGTCCCCGGCGCCGTCGAGCACCGCCTTCACCAGGGTGACCGCTCGTTCGTGGATGCTGCGCGCGGGGGTCGCGGCCTGCGGGACGCCCTCGGTACGGGCCCGGGCGGGGCGCGGCAGGCCCGGATACTCGTACGCCATCCACAGTCGGACGTCGTCGAGCCGGTGCGGGGCGCCGGTGCCGGGGTGGGCCGTGGCCCGGGCCTTCTCGGCGGCGCGGAGCACGGCGAGCGCCTGGTCGACGCGGCCGAACCACAGGAGGTCCGCGACCAGTTCGGCCGCCTGCCGGTCGCCGAGCCGGCCCGCGAGCGCGGCGGCGGTGAGCTCGGGCAGGTGCGGGGCGGCGGTGGCCGGGTTGACCCGCCAGGCGGCCCGGGTGAGGGCGGCCCTGATCTCCAGGGCCGTGTGCTCGTCGGTACAGGTGTCGCGGGCGACGCGCAGACAGGCGAGCGCGAGGCCCACCTCGTCGTCCGCCAGGGCCCGTTCGGCCGCTTCGAGGAGCGTCGGCAGCGCCCACGGGGCGTCGATCGGCTCCGCCAGGATCAGGTGCTGCACGACCGCGGTCACCGCCCTCCCGTGTTCGTGCAGCACCGTCGCCACCCGGGCTTCGAGCCGCGCGCGGTGCTCGGGCTCCATGGCGCGCAGGACCGCGGCGCGGCCCGCCTCGTGCCGGAACCATCCGGAGCCGAGCAGTCCGGCGGCGTCCAGGGCGGCGAGGCCGCGGTGCGCCGACTCCGGGCTCACGCCGATGACTTCGGCGAGCTCGGCGGGCGGGGCGCCCGGGCCGAGGACCGCGAGGGCCCACGCGGTGTGCCGCACCTCGGGGTCGCTGCGGTACAGGCACATCGTGACGGCCCGCTCGTAGGCCTCGCCCGGCACCGGCTCGGCGGGCCTGCTCTCGACCGGGCCGCACGCGGCACCGAAGTCCTCGATGAGGGCCCTGGTCAGCAGGGGGTTGCCGCCGCCGGTCCGGTGCAGGGCCGCGACGAGCGAGCGCGGCCGCCACCGCTCGGGGCCCAGGGCGCCGGCGGGACCGAGCGCGGTGACCATGCCGGCCACTCCCGCCCGAGTGAGCGGGCCGAGCCGGATAGTGCGACAGCCCGGCAGACGCAGCAGGTCGACCTGGAATCGCGTATTCCCAGGCAGCTCACCGCCGCTTTCCCCGAGCACCAGGAGAATGCGGCGCGCGACCAGTCTGCGCGCCAGATAGAGTAAACATTCGAGTGAATACGGATCGGCGTGGTGCACATCGTCGACGACGACCACCACCGTCCTTTCCTCTGCCTTTTCCAGGACAATCCCGCAGAGCTCCGTGATCGCATTCACCACCGCGGCGGGCAGCGTCACCCGCGCCCGCCGCGCCGGCACGGTCGCCGCCACGAGATCGAGCAGCCGTGCCGCCCGCGCGACCCCTTCCGGCGGCAGCCGTGCGCCGAGCAGCAGCTGCCCCATCACCCCCAGCGGCAGATCGCGCTCCGCGTCCGACGCCGTGGCCTGCAAAAACAGCGCCCCGGACGCATGCGCTTCGGCCCCGAAGGCGCGCAGAAGCGCGGTCTTCCCGCTCGCGACCGCACCGCTCACCGACAGCACTCCGCCATGCCCCGCCATGGCGGCGGTGAGCATGCCGTCCATGATCGAGAATTCCTCTTCCCGTTCCACCAAGTTCATGAGCCGACTTCTCCCCCGCACCTGACGGCTGGTTCTTCCGCGGTACGGCAGGACGCCTGCACCCAGCCTTTCGGACGCGGCCGTCCAACCGTTTGAATATTCTTCCACATCGGAAAATCGACTACCAGCGGAATTCAACGCAATGACGCCCGGCCACCACCGAAATCGCGCCAACGGCACCACAAATGGACTTCTCAACTCCGCAACGGTTGATGTTTCTTGCAGCATTTCCAGATGCCGAAAAGCAATGGCTGTTTCGAAGAAGCAGCCGAACGACCCGCCCTGACCTGCCACGACGGGCGGAAGAAAGGGCTTGCAGCTGAACATGTGCGCACGTCATGCCCGCGTCACCCCTGTTGGCCTGGACCTTTACCGCGAAAACGCTTTCGGGGGACTTTCAAGGGACGTCGGGAATGCCGTCACGATGGCCGAGTACCGTCGCCCGCGCCCGCCCGTCGCGCCAGGAGCCGAAGCCGCTACCCTACTTGCATGGATGCGCAAGGACAGTCGTGGGACGCGGCGGCCGCGGACCGTGCGGTGGCGGTGCTGAAGGCGGTGGCCGACCCCTCCCGGTACCGGCTCCTGTGGGCGCTCACCCGGCAGGAGCTGCCGGTCAGCGCGCTCGCCGAGCTGCTCGGCGCGCACGTCGCCGCGACCTCCCAGCACCTGGCGAAGCTCCGGGCGGCGGGCCTTGTCGTCTCGCGCCGCGAGGGCACCCGTATCTACTACCGGGCCGCCGACGTACGCGGCCTCCTGGAGGAGGCGACCCTGGTGGCCGACACCGCCGCGCGCGCGGGCGAGGCGGCCCCGGCATCGCCGGGCGCGGCACCGGCGGCGCAGGAACAGACCGCCGTCGCCCCGCAGCCGACGCCCCGGGCGGCACCGGCGGCCCGGCGACGCCCGGCCACCGGACACTGAGCCCCGCGCACGCTCAGCCCGCCGCGCCCGCGCCCCCGTCGTCGAGCCGGTACTCCTCCGGGTCCGCGTCGTAGGCGTACAGCTCGGCGTACCGCCCCCAGTCGGTCGCCGTCTCCAGCTGTCGCTCCACCTGTTCGCTGGTGAAGTGGTGCGCGAGCAGGTCGCGGAAGAACCCGGCGCGGACGGCGCCGTCCGGCTGTCGGCGCAGGCTGTTGGTGATCAGCTTGACCAGCGGGACGTCCGTCGCGGCACCGGCGAAGATGGTCTTGGACGTCTGCACGTCGGCCCCGGCGAACGCGGCGCCGCGCTCCGTGAGGACCAGGTCGTCGCCGCTGACCCCGGCGAAGCCGAGCAGGTCGAGGGCGTCGACCTGCGGCAGCAGGTCGTCGACGTCGAGGCCGAGGTCCTCGGCGAGGTCGGCGAGGTCGCACCGGCCGCCGCGGTGGGCGACCATCTCGGCGAGGCCCGACAGGCCGTCGACGCTGGCGGTGGGCAGCGGGGTGTTGGCCACGGTCCGCTTCTCCAGGTCCGTGGCCCCGCTCCCCAGACCCACGGCCCCGTCGCGGCCGGGGAGCCGCGTCTCCTTGGGGCGGCCGGTCATGACGCGGTACACGCGGTCGATCAGCTCGTCGAACGCGGGCGCGTTCCGGTCGCGCGGGCGGTCCAGGCCGACCTCGATGGTCTCGCGGATGGTGCCGTAGGGCCGCGAGCCGAGGACGACGACGCGGTCGGCCATCAGGACGGCCTCCTCGATGTTGTGGGTCACCAGCACCACGGCCCGGGTGGGGAACTGGCCGGACTCCCACAGCTCCATCAGCTCGCCGCGCAGGTTCTCGGCGGTCAGGACGTCGAGCGCGGAGAACGGCTCGTCCATCATCAGCACGTCCGGCTCGACGACCAGGGCCCGGGCGAAGCCGACGCGCTGGCGCATGCCGCCGGACAGCTCCTTCGGGTACGCCGACTCGAAGCCGTCGAGGCCGATCAGGTCGATGGCCTGGCGGGCGGCCTCGGCCCGTGCGTCGGGGCCGACCCCGCGCGCCTCCAGGCCCAGTTCGACGTTCTGCTGCACCGTCAGCCACGGAAGCAGCGCAAAGGTCTGGAACACCATGGCCGTGCCGGGGTTGGCGCCGGTCAGCGGCCGCCCGCGGTAGGTGACGGTCCCTGAGCTCGCCGGGATGAGCCCGGCGAGGCAGCGGAGCAGCGTGGACTTGCCGGACCCCGACCTGCCGAGCAGGGCGACGATCTCGCCCGCGCGCACCTTCAGGTCGATGCCCGCGAGGACGGGCAGTTCGCCGTCGGCGCCCGCGTAGGACTTGGTCAGGCCCGCGGTTTCGAGCAGGACGTCGCCGTCGGCGGCGCGCGGCGGGCAGGCGACAGCGGGTGCGGTGGCCTTCTTGCGGAAGAGGGAGGTCAGCGCCATGGCGGCTCTCCAAGTACGTAGATCTGTCAGGGAAGTTCAGAGGGCGTAGCGGTTTTCGGCGAGGCGGTAGAGGCGGCGCCACAGGAGCCGGTTGAGGCCGACGACGTACAGGCTCATCACGGCGACCCCGGCGAGCAGGTGCGGGTGGTCGCCGTCGGAGGTGGCCTGGGCGATGTACGCGCCGAGCCCGGTGGCGGTGAGCGTGGTGCCGCCGAAGGTGACGACCTCGGCGACGATCGACGCGTTCCAGGCGCCGCCGGACGCGGTGATGCCGCCGGTGACGTACGAGGGGAAGACGCCGGGCAGGATCAGCCGCCGCCAGCGCTGGACGCCGCGGACGCCCAGGTCGTCCATGGCCTCGCGCAGGTCCGTCGGGATCGCCATGGCACCGGCGATGGTGTTGAAGAGGATGTACCACTGGGCGCCGAGCGCCATCAGCAGGATGCCGCCGACGTCGATCGAGAGCCCGGTCCTCAGGAAGAACCAGACGGCGACGGGGAAGAGGAAGTTCGCGGGGAAGCTCGCGAGGACCTGCACGACGGGCTGCGCGATCCGGGTCAGGCGCGGCGAGAAGCCGATCCGTACGCCGATGGGCACCCAGACGACGGTGGCCACGGCGACGAGCACGACGACGCGCGCGAAGGTGACGAGGCCGAGCAGCAGCGGCTCCCCGAACACGCCGAGGCCGGTGCGGTCGTCGAGATAGCGGCCGAGGTCGACCAGGCCCCAGACGATCAGGCCGCCCGCGACGAGCCCGAAGGCGAGGTCGCCGGTGCGCTGGCGCGCCGGGGAGAGCGTGAGCGGCCGGTCGTCGGTGCCGAGGACCCGCGCGGCCCGGCCGAGGGCGCGCCCCACGGGGCGCAGGAGCGAGCCGAGCAGCCGCGGCCAGTGGGAGCGGCGCAGGAAGTCGAGGACGACCGAGCGCTGGACCTCGCCGGCCTCGGCCTGCTCGTTCTTGAACTTCTCCGCCCAGGCCGTCAGGGGCCGCCAGAACAGGAAGTTCACGCCGACGACCATGACGGCCATGGTGAGGACGGCCCACCCGACCTTGCCGAGGTCGCCGTCGGTGACGGCGGCGCCCGCGTAGGAGCCGACGCCGGGCAGCGCGTAGTCCTTGTTGTTGACGCTGATGGCCTCCGACGCGACGAGGAAGAACCAGCCGCCGCCGAAGCTCATCATGCCGTTCCAGACCAGGCCGATCGTCCCGGCGGGCAGCTCGACCTTCCAGAACCGCATCCACTTGGTGAAGCGGAACGACCGGGAAAGCTCGTCGAGTTCACGGGGCAGCGAGGTGAGGGAGTGGTAGAAGGCGAACGTCATGTTCCACGCCTGGGACGTGAAGATCGCGAAGATCGACGCGCATTCGAGGCCGAGCGTCGAGCCGGGGAACAGGGCGATGAACCCGGTCACCGCGACCGTCAGGAACCCGAGCACGGGCACGGACTGGAGGATGTCGAGCGCCGGGATCAGGATGCGTTCGAGACGGCGGCTCTTGGCCGCGGCGTAGGCGTACACGAAGGTGAAGAGGGTCGACGCGGCGAGCGCGACGAACATCCGAAGCAGCGAGCGCGCCGCGTCGTACGGCAGCTGCGACGGATCGGTGTCGACCTTGACGGACTGTTCGGTGGAGAAGCGGACGGTGGTGCCCTGGCCGACGCGCAGGACGAGATAGAGCAGGACGAGGACGGCCGCGGCGACCACCACGTCCACCCAGGTCATACGGGACAGGCGCCCCGCGACACGGGAGGCGAACGGCGGGCGCGCGGCGCCCGTGCCGGTCCGGAACGACATCACAAGAACCTCCGACCACACTGTGGGCACAGCGGACCCCGGGCCGCGACCGCGCGCACGGCGGGCCGGAAGGGGGCGGCGGTGCGCCTGGTGTGCGCACGTGAACTGGCAAAGAGAGGACGCGGGAATCGGGGCGCGTCAGAGGGCGCCCGGGGCCCGCGTCACGCCGGTCCCGTGCGGGTCGGCCCACGGCCGGAGGGCCGGGCGGCGACGGTGCGGGAGCGACGGATCAGGCGCTGCCGGGGAGGCAGCGGCTACGGGAACTGCGACTACTGGGAGGTTCCGCGCCCATGGCTGCCTCCTTCTGTGGTGCCGGGCGGTCGGGGCCGCCGCGCGAGCAGGGGAAGGGCAGGCCCCGTGCGCCGGTCGTGGGCCGGGGTGCCACCGGAAGTCTGCTCCTCTTTGCGTCGATACGCAAATACGGTGCCGCGAGCCGCGGCGCCCGCGTCACGCCTGGTCCGCGCCCAGCCTCCGCACGACCTCGCCGAGCCCCTCCCGCAGCACCGCGAGCTGCTCCGCGGTGAGGACGTCGACGAGGTGCGCGCGGACCACGCCGACATGGCCGGGCGCGGCCCGCTCCAGGCGCGCGCGGCCCTCGTCCGTGAGGACCGCGTAGACGCCGCGCACATCGCGGTCGCACGAGCGGCGGCGCACCAGGCCCGCCTTCTCCATCTGCGTGATCTGATACGTGAGCCCGCTCTTGGTGGTGATGACGGCGTCCGCGAGCTCGCTCATGCGCAGCTCGCCGCCCTCGACGGCGGAGAGCCTGACGAGGACCTCGTACTGGAGGTGCGACAGGCCCGCCTCCTCCTTCAGCTGCTGCTCGATGCGCCGGTCGAGCAGCGCGCCCGCGGTCAGGAAGGCCTGCCAGGCGGCCATCTCGTCGTCGTCGAGCCAGTTCGTTTCGGGCATGACGGCAGCGTACGCCCGTTGTTCAAATTCAAACAATCAGCTACGGTCGAGGTACGTGGTTCAAATTTGAACCGCGACCTGTCGTACGCACACCGCGCCCGTCACCGCCGCACCGCAAGGAGCCGACCATGACCACCGCAGCACCGGAGCGCATGCCGTCCCTCTTCATGAGCCACGGCGGCCCGACCCTCGCCGAGGACGCCCTCTGGCCGGGGGAACTGGCCCGGTGGGGCGAGGAGTTGCCGCGGCCGAAGGCGATCCTGATGGTCTCCGCCCACTGGGAGGAGGCCCCGCTCGCCATCGGCGCGACCACCGCCGTACCGCTGATCTACGACTTCTGGGGCTTCCCCGAGCACTACTACCGCATCCAGTACGCCGCGCCCGGCGCCCCCGAGCTCGCCGAGCAGGTCCGGGGGCTGCTGCGCGGCCCCGGCATGCCGGTGCACGACCTGCCGGACCGCGGCCTGGACCACGGCGCGTACGTCCCGCTGCGCGAGATGTACCCGGACGCCGACGTACCGGTCCTCCAGATCTCCATGCCGACCCTGGACCCGAAGAAGCTCATGGACATCGGGCGCCGCCTCGCGCCGCTGCGCGACGAGGGCGTGCTGATCGTCGGCAGCGGCTCGTTCACGCACAACCTGCGGGCCATCAACCCCGAGAACAAGGTGCCGTCCGTGATGGCCGAGTTCGACGACTGGGGCAGGCGTGCCCTGGCGGCCGGGGACGTGGACGCGCTGCTCGACTTCGAGCGCAAGGCACCGGCCGCCCGGTACGCCCACCCCCGCGAGGAGCACTTCGTGCCGCTCGCGGTCACCCTCGGCACCGCCGAGGACGAGCTGCGCACACAGCGCAGCGTCATCGAGGGCACCTGGCTCGGGCTCTCCAAGCGGTCGGTGCAGTTCGGCTGAGCGGTACGGCCGCACTCGGCCTCGGGAGCCGCCGGGGCTCAGTCCATCGGCTGTGGGGTCTCCCCTGCTCGAGCGCAGCCGAGAGCTCGGAGATGCGTCCAGCCCCGGTCCGTACGCACCAACTCCCGGAAGCCGAGCGCCGTCAGGCCCGCGATCGCCTGCGCGTCCCCGGCCGACTCGTACGCGAGCAGCCGGTCGGCGCCCGCGAGCCGCAGCCACGCGGCGGCCTCCCCGAGCAGCCAGGCCGCGAGGCCGTCCACGCCGTGGTCCGGCACCAGGTGGAAGTTGCCGACGTCGGCCAACGCGCCGTTGCGGGCCTGGCGTTCGGCGCGGCCGAGCGCCGTGTCGACCTCGATGAAGCCGAGGTCGCGGCCGTCGGACCCGTCGGGGCCTTCGGGTCCCGCGAGGTGCGCCGTCAGACGCGTGCCGCACTCGCCGAGCGAGCGCCGCACCGTGAGGCCCGGCAGCGGCGGCGCGGGCGTCGGCAGGTCGGACACGGCGGCGATGAGGACGGCCTCCGTGTCCCCGGTGTGCCGGAACCCGGCGCGCTCGAACGCGGCCCGGACGTGCGGCCAGACCCGGGGCAGGCCGTAGACGCCGGGCGCGGGCAGCGCGCCGTCGGCCTCCCGCACGCGCACGCCCCAGCGCGACAGCTGCGCGAGGCAGGCGCCCATCAACAGGTCGGCGGCCTCGTCCGCGTCGGGCCAGAACGACGCGGTCGGGTGGCACACGAACCAGTCGACGACGCCCGCGTCCCGGAAGTCCGGGCCCACCTCGTCGTCGCCGCGGTAGCGCAGCAGGTGGGCGGCGGCCACGACGAACGACCGCTGTTCGGCGACGAGCGTCACGCGCTCGGCCACCCAGGGGTCGGTGATGAACTCGTCGGGCTGCCGGGTCAGTTGGCCGACGACCGTGTTCACGGACACGGAGACACCGGGGACGACGGCGGCGACGTGGGCGTTCACGAGCTCGGTGAGCTGGTCGCGGTCGTCGCGGTGGAAGGGGCGTACCTTGAGGGCGGACATGCGCGGTCCTCGCAGGTCAGGGCCGGTCAGGCCATGCTGTCAGGGAGGCCGCCATGCGATGCGGTACGCCGACGATCATACGACGGGCTCCCCTTCAGGGGCCACCGCGCGGGGCGCCGCCGTCACGGCGAGGTTGTGGTGGACGGTCAGATGCGGGCGCAGCTCGATGTCGCCGTCGTCGGTGGCGCCGTGGGCGCTCGGGAAGGCGTCGGTGCGGCGCCGGTCCACGATGTCGCCGCGCAGCCGCGCGACGGGCATGCCGTCGCCCTTCTCGTCGTACGGGTCGAGGCGCAGGTCCCACACGGCCTCGCCGCCCGGATGCCGCCCGGCCAGGTCCGCCAGCGGGAGCTCGACGGCGAAGCCGCCCGCCCCGTCGACCTTGCAGCGGGTCCGGACCTCGGCGTCGGAGCCGCGCAGGTGTGCCGTGAGCCGGTAGTGGTGGCCGCGCGCCGCCTCGCCGTGGACCGTGCCGGTCAGCGCGAGCGCGCCGTCGGCCACGGCCAGGGACTCCAGCTCGGCGTGGGCCGCCCGGCTCCAGGTGCGCAGGGAGAGGTGGCCGTCCTTGGTGCGGTACGGGACGGCGGTCGCGAAGCCCGCGCCGGACGGGTGCGGCGGCACCGCGGCGAGCAGGCGGCCGGTCTCCACGAGTCCCGCCCGCACCCGGCGTACGCGGCCCGCGCGCCCCTGCTGGAGGTGGACGTTCCAGTACCCCTCGGCCATCGGGCGGCCGCTGCGGTGCAGCATGAGCCTGACGTACGCGCCGTCGTCGGCGGTGACCTTGAACGGGAGCAGCACCTCATCGTCGTCCGTGCCCGCGCGCGGCTTGAGCACCAACTGCCAGGCCCCGTACGGCAGTTCGTGCACCGGAACGTGGAAGTACAGCGAGCCGTCCGCGGCCACGCGGCAGCCGACGGCGACGGGCGGCAGCGCCTTGCCGAGCCAGGCGGCCACGCCGAGCCGCTCGGCGAGCGCGCCGAGGCGCTGGCGGGGTGTGCGGGCGGGCGCCGTGCGCCGGGTGCGGGCGCCGCCGCGGGTGCGGGTCCGGCGGGTCGGCGTGGTGCCCGGCCTGAGGTCGGCGATCAGCGCCTCGAACTGGGCGGCCGTGTGGTCCGGCAGGAAGCGGCGCGCGGAGGCGATCGCCGCCTGGGCCATGCGGAAGCGCTCCGTGTCGTTCTCGATCAGGCGGCACAGCGCGTCGGCGAGCCCCTTCTCCACGTCCGTGTCCGAGCCGTCCGCCGGGACGAGCAGGCCGTCCTCGCCGTGCGTGATGATCTCGCGCGGCCCGTAGTCGCAGTCCGTGCTCACCACCGGCACGCCCAGGCGCATGGCCTCCACGATCGTCATGCCGAACGACTCCGTGGCGCTCGACACGGCGGCGATGGCGCCCTTGGCCCACTCCGTGTCGATCGGGCTGTGCGCGTCCATCAGGAGCACGTGGTCGTGCAGACCGAGTTCGCGGATGCGGCGGCGCAGCCTGTCCTTCTCACGGCCGCGCCCGTAGATGCGCAGGGTCCAGTCCGGGTGCTGCCTGGCGACCTCCGCGAACGCCCCGATCAGCCGGTCGTAGCGCTTCACCGGGACGAGCCGGCCCGCCGCGACGACCGTCTTCGTGTCGCCCGACGAGGCCTCGGCCTCGGGGGCGGGGATGCAGTTCGGGATGTGCGTGAGGCGGGTGCCGACATCGGGGAGCGCCGTGCGGTAGGCCCGCTCGTCGCCGTGCGAGACGGTCACGAACGCGTCGAGCCGGGCGATGGCGGCGTCCTGGTCGCGGCGCAGGCCCGCGCCGTGGAAGTCGTGCGTGACGTGTTCCTGGCCGATGCGCAGCTGGTCGGGGCGGCCGTGCTCGGCGAGGAAGCAGACCAGGTAGGGGCGGGTCGCGACGACGACGTCCGCGTCGGTGCGGCGCAGGAAGTCGGCGAGCCGCTCCTCGCCGAGTCTGCTGGGCGGCGTCCTGCCCTTGTACATCAGGTCGTGCGGGCACACTTCGCCGGGCGCGGCCTGGTCGGGGCGGTCGCCGTCGTGGTGCCGGGAGCCGGGGCGCAGGTCGACGAGGGGGCGCAGGGTGACGCCGGGGCCGAAGGGGAGGCTCGGGTGCTCGGCGGTGCGGTAGTAGGAGACGATCTCGACCTCGTGGCGCTCGGCGAGGGCGGTGGCGAGGTTCGCCGTCGCGCGGATCGTGCCGCCGATGCCGTACGCGTTGTAGAGCAGGAAGGTGATCTTCATGGGGGCTGTGCCGTGGCCCTTCGTCCCGAGTCGTCCGTGGTGCTGTGCAGTGATCCGCACGGTCTTCACCCTCACGAAGGCGGGCGCCCCGCCACATCCGGCTGAAGGCTGTGCCGGACCCGTCGTCCGGTGGGAGCGACCCCCGCCGGGTGGCGGGGGCCTCAGGTCGCACAGGGGGGTACTCAGGTACCGCCCGGGCCCGGCGGGCCGGCTCAGCGGACGCGCTCGGCGACCTTGGTCGCCCGCTGGAGCAGCGCTTCGAGCGGGCCGCGCCGGAAGAAGCGGGACCAGAGCGCCGCGAAGACGGTGACGCCCGCGACGAAGCCGAGCAGGACGTACCCCGGCGACGACGATCCGGGCAGCTCCTCCATGCCCAGCAGCCGGATGGCCACGATGTGCAGGACGTACGCGGTCAGGGACATGCTGCCGACGGCGATCACCGGCCGGGCGAGCCGCCGGAAGCGCGGCAGGACGTCGACGGCGGCCAGGCAGGCGACCAGGACCACGATCGCGACGCCCGTGTTCGCCACGACGGACAGCGTCGTCTCGCTGTGCGGCGCGGCCACGAACAGCCACGCCGGGGTGGACTGCTCGGGCCAGCCCGCGACGTCGGACCACCACGCGGTGCCCGCCCCGTTCGCCTGCCACCCGGCCGCGCCGAGGGCGCGGGCGACGCCGGGCACGTGGTGCAGGGCCAGCCACGAGCCGCCGTACCCGAGCACGGCGAGGCCCGCGCCGGTGACGGCGAGGCGGACGCGGACGGCGGCGGACGCCAGGTCGAGCCGGGCCACCGCCATGCCCGCGACGACGAAGGGCAGCCAGGAGAGGGCGGGGTAGCTGCCGGTGAACAGCAGCGACACCAGGCCGTCGGCCGTACGCGGCCACGCCCCGGGACCCGTCGAGCCGCCGCCGAGCGCGCCGCCGTACACCGCCTCCGCGACGACGTACAGGACCTGCGGAAGCACCAGGGCCGACACCACGGCGATCTCCGCGAGCGTCCGGGCCGAGAGCCGGTACAGCGGCAGGACGAGCAGGAAGTACAGGCCGTAGAAGGCGAGGATCACCTCGACCGGGGTCTCGCTCATGGTGAGCGCGGTGCCGAGCGCGAGCAGGACGACCGCCCGGATCACGACCTTCACGACGGCCTGGCGGCCCGCGCGGCCGGTCTTCGGCGCCCGGCGGCCCGTCATCAGGACCACCGAGAAGCCGGCGAGGAACGCGAAGAGGGCCGACGCGCGGCCGTGCGTCAGCTCCATGAGGAACCCGGTGGCGCCGCCGGTGGTGGCCGGGTCGGGGCCCACGTGGGCGGCGTACATGCCGAAGACGGCGAGCCCGCGGGCGAGGTCGACGCCGATGAGGCGGCCGGGCCCCGGCTGTTCCCGAGTGCCCCCGTGCGGCGCGACCGGCCGCTCCTGAGCACCCCTGCGCGGCGCGACCGGCTGTTCCCGGCCGCTCCCGTGCGGCGCGGTCCCCGGCACCGAGGAGCGGGGCGGCGGCGTCCCGACGGCGTTCTGAGTCATGCCGTCAAGCCTTGGCGGCGCCGGACGCGGCCCGTATCCGGCGATCGTCCGGCGCGACCCCGCCGCCCGGCCCACGCACTCCCCCCGAACGGCTGGAACCGCCACGCCGGGTGGCTGGCGCCGCGGGGGCGCCCGACCGGGCGGCGGGCCCCGCCGCCTAGAGTCGGACAGAAGAGCGATCAACGGCAGGACGGGACGCGCGTGATCCAGGTAGTGGTGGTGGACGACGAAGCGCTGGTCCGGTCCGGCTTCGAGCTGATCCTCAACGCGGCCGACGACCTGCGGGTCGTGGCGACCGCGGCGGGGGCCGACGCGGTGGACACCGTACGCCGGGAGCAGCCGGACGTCGTCCTGCTCGACATCCGCATGCCGGACGTCGACGGCCTCACGGTCCTGCGGGAGCTCCGGTCGCTGCCGCAGGCGCCGGTCGTGGCGATGCTGACGACCTTCGACACCGACGAGTACATCGTGACCGCGCTGCGCTCCGGCGCCGCGGGCTTCCTCCTGAAGGACACCGAGCCCGACCAACTCGCCCAGCTCGTCCGGACGCTGGCGGCGGGCGGCGTCGTGATGTCCCCCAAGGCGTCCCGCTCCATGCTCCGCAGCCACCCCGGGGCGGGCGGCGCGGCGGCCGACGCCGAGACCGCGCGCGTGGACCGGCTCACCGGCCGGGAGCGCGACGTCCTCGTCCTGATCGCCGAGGGCCTCACCAACGCCGACATCGGCGTCCGCCTCCACCTCAGCGCGGGCACCGTCAAGGACCACGTGAGCGCGATCCTCACCAAGCTCCGGGTGACCAGCCGCGTCCAGGCGGCGCTGCTCGCCCAGCGGGCGGGCCTGCTCGACGCCGCGCCCGGGCTCGAGGAGACGCGGTGAGCCCGCAGGAACCGGTCACGGGAGCCCGCTCCGCCACCGTCCCGGACGGCCCGCCGCGCCCGCGCTGGCTGCGCCGCCCACCCCCGGTGGTCATCGACCTGGTCATCGTCGTCTGCGCGGTGATCGACGTCGGCCTGAGCATCGAGGACGAGACCCCGGCGGTCCTGGCCTTCGCGGCGCTCTCGTGCGCCGCGCTCGTCTTCCGGCGCCGCTTCCCGCTGCCGGTGTTCCTGCTCACCCTGCCGGCCTCGCTGACCCTCGACATCATGGTGCCGCCGCTCGCGGCCCTGTTCACGCTCGCCGACCGCACCCGCGACCGCAGGCTGCTCGCCGTGTGCATGGTCCTCTCCGCCGCCGCCACCAGCACCCCCTGGCCGCTGACCAGCTTCGCGTCCGACGACCACACCTGGACCGCGATCTTCTTCGTCTACACGCTGGCGACGGTGACCGCGCCCGTCCTGCTCGGCCAGCTCACCCAGGCCCGCCGCGACCTGTCGCGCCGCCTCACCGAGATCGAGGAGGCCCGTGAGCAGGAGCGGGTCCTGCACGCACAGGCCGTCCTCGCCCAGGAGCGCACCCAGCTGGCCCGCGAGATGCACGACGTGGTCTCGCACCAGGTGTCGCTCATCGCGGTGCGCGCCGGGGCCTGGCAGGTGTCGGCGCGGGACGCGGACTCGCGGGAGGCCGCCCGCACGATCCGCTCCCTGAGCGTCGACACCCTCGACGAACTGCGGCACATGGTCACGCTGTTGCGCGCGTCGGGCGGCCGGGCCACTGAGCTCACCCCGCAGCCCACGCTCGCGGACCTGCGGGGCCTGGTCGCCTCCAGCGGCATCGACGCGGAGCTGTCCGGCGAGCTGCCGCTCGACATCCCCACGCCCGCGCAGCGCACCCTCTACCGCACGGTCCAGGAGGCCCTCACCAACGTGCGCAAGCACGCGCCGGGCGCCCGCGCCCGCGTGGACCTGTGGGACGACGGCGACGAGTTCGGCGTCACCGTCACCAACACTCCGCCCACCCGCCCGTCCCTCCCCCTCCCCGGCTCCCGCCAGGGTCTGATCGGTCTGCGCGAGCGGGCGGAGCTCCTCGACGCCACCTTCCAGGCGGGCCCGACGGAGGACGGCGGCTTCCGGGTGACGCTCAGGGTCCCGTCCACGGACGGCTGACGCCGCATACCTGTCACCGGTTTCCGTCCGCCTCCCACGGCCCGTACAGGGCGCACTCCGCGCCCGTCGCCAGCGCCCAGTACCGGTCGCCGTACGACCAGTGCCACCATTCCGTGGGGTAGTTGACCAGGCCCACGGCCGTGAGCGCCGCGCCGAGGGTCCGCCGGTTGGCGCGGGCGTCGGCGCTGATGCCGTCCGCGTGCGTGTAGCAGGCGCCCGCGCTCTCCTCCGGGCTCGCGTTCAGCGCCGTGCCCATGTCCAGCTGCTTCCCGTCGGGTCCTGCCAGGGTCAGGTCGACGGCCGCGCCCGCGCTGTGCGGGGCTATGTCCGGCGGGGACACATAGCGGCTCGCGGCGGCGTGGATCTCCGCGGGCGGCCGGGCGGGGTCGGCGGCGCGGAGTTCGGCCGCGTACTCCTCGAAGTACCGGCGCTGCAGCGACAGCGGCCGATAGCCCTCGACGAAGAGCAGCCGCAGGCCGTCCGGCAGCAGCCCGTCCGCCTTCACCAGGCGTTGGAGCACCCCTTCGCGCAGCAGCGCGTACGACCCCGCCGGGTCCGCCACCAGGGAGTCGACGAGGAGGCCGCCCTCGCGGCGGACGTCCACGAGGGGCTCGGCGATGTCCCGGACGGGGACGGCGGCGACCTTCGGGTCCGACATCAACGTGATCTCAGTCATGGGGAGATCATCACGTGCGCTGCCGCGCGGTGTATACGGGAGTTCGTCATGCGCACCGGCGCGCGGTGTATACCTGGAGCAGCCCGCGGCGCCCCCGCCCGACGACGTGAGGAACCCGGTCCGCATGCCCGTCCCGCCCCGCCCCCGCTCCCGGCCGCGTGCCGCGCTCGCCATGTCGGCCGACGCGGCGGCGGCCGTCATCGACGACGAGGTGGTCGCCGCCCTCTCCGAGGTGTGCGACCTGCACCATCCGCCGCTGCTCGACGACTTCACCACCGAGTCGGCGCGGGCCGTGCTCGGCCGGGCCGAGGTGCTCGTGACCGGGTGGGGCTGCCCGCCCCTGGACGCGGCCGCCCTCGCGGCGGCGCCGGAGCTGCGGGCCGTGGTGCACACCGCGGGGTCCGTACGCGGCCACGTCACGCGCGCGTGCTGGGAGCGCGGGATCGAGGTGTCGTCGGCGGCCGCCGCCAACGCGCTGCCCGTCGCCGAGTACACGGTCGCGATGATCCTGCTCGCGGGCAAGCGGGTCCTGGAGCGGGCCCGCTCCTACCGGGCGGCGCGCGACCGCGACGACCCGTTCGGCACGCCCCGCGCGATCGGCAACCACGGCCGCACCGTGGGCATCCTGTCCGCCTCGCACGTCGGGCGCCGCGTCGTCGAGCTGCTGCGGCCGTACGACATGGAGGTGCTGCTCCACGACCCGTACGTGACGGAGCGCGATGCCGCGGCGCTCGGCGTGCGGAGCGTCGGACTGCGGGAACTCTTCGCGGACAGCGACGTCGTGAGCGTCCACACGCCGCTGCTTCCCGCCACGCACGGGCTCGTCAGCGCGGAACTTCTCGCCGCCATGCGGCAGGACGCGGTGCTCATCAACACCGCGCGCGGCGCCGTCGTCGACCAGGAGGCCCTGACGGACGCCGTGACGCGCGGGCGGATCCGGGCGGTGCTCGACGTCACGGACCCCGAAGTCCTGCCGCCCGCCCACCCGTTGTGGGACTGCGAGCACGCGCTCCTCACCCCGCACCTCGCCGGGTCCCAGGGCAACGAGTGGCGCCGCCTGACCGACCTCGCGGTCAGCGAGGTCGGACGGTGGGCGGCGGGCGACGGCTTCGCCCACGCCGTACCGGCGGAGCGGGCCCCGTTCCTGGCGTGACGTCCGCCCGAGGGGTCAGGCGCCGGTGGTGGAGCCCGGCCTGACGATCATCAGGATCGTGACGGTCGCCCAGAGGAGGTTGAAGACGCCGGTGAACATGGCCAGTTGAGCGCTCGTGCGCCGGTCGACGACCACGGCCGCGGCACCGCCGTCGCCCTCGGGCTCCGTCCCGCTCACCGCGTCGAGAGCCGACTCCTGCCGCGGCAGGACGAGCACGATCAGCACCACCGCCGCGACGAACGTGAGCGCGATGGAGGTGACGAGCCAGGCGCTGCCGAGGACGTCCATGCTGCTCGCCGTGGCGAAGCCGAAGCCCACGACGGCGACGCCGACGCCCGCGTAGACACGGCAGATGCGGTGCAGGGTGCGCAGCGTCGTGACGGGCGCGGCGCCGCCCGGCTCGGCGAGGGCGTCGCGCAGGACCTTCGGGAACATGCTGGCGGCGACGGTGACGGGGCCGACGGCCACGATCGCGGCGAGCACGTGCAGAACGAGGAAGAGCTTCGTCATCGCGGTACCGGCCGATCAGACCGCGACGGCTTCGGCACCGGTTTCGCGCCATACGACGCCGCGGCGCTCGTACGCGAAGAGCCGCTCGACCGTGTGCGCGACGCGCGGGCCGAACTCCCGCTCCAGCAGGTGCAGACCGAGGTCGAGCCCCGACGTGACCCCGGCACCGGACACGAGGTCGCCGTCGTCGACGACCCGCGCCCCGACCGCGCGGACGCCGAGGTCCGCCATGCCCGGCAGGGTCTGGTGGTGCCCGGCGGCGGGGCGGCCCTCGACGAGGCCCGCCATGGCCAGGAGCAGCGAGCCGCCGCAGACGGTCGCCACGGTGACGCCCTCGCGGGCCAGGGCGGCGCCGAGCAGTCCGGGCAGCTCCGTGCCGAGTGCGCGCCGGAGCCGCGAGGGGATGCTGTCGTCGCCGGGATCCCCTTGCTCGGTGGCCCCGGCCGCGCCCGGCACCACGATCAGGTCGGCGCGCTCCGGGTCGAGCCGGGCCGTGGCCTTGAGGGAGATCATCTCCAGGGCGCTGGGCACGTCGCGCGCGCCCTCCGCCGAGACCAGCTCCACGGTGATGGCGCCACCGGTGGCGACACCTCCCGCGTACAGGATTTCCAGGGGCCCGATGAGGTCCAGCGGATCGAAGCCGTCGAAGAGGACTGCCTGCACGTGCATGCGGAGGTTCCGTTTCGTGGGTGGTGGGTGAAGGGGTACCGGCGGGACCCAGGAGAGGCGACGCTCCGCTCGGGCCCTCGGCCGAGGCTAGCCAGCGCCGTTCCCGCCTCGACAGTGGCACTAATGACAGCTTCCAACGGGATATCGCCAAGAGCGTCTGGGGACATCAAGAGGGTCGAATCCGCTGGTGTGCGGCTATGTGACGCCGCCGTCCCGGCTTGGCGGAACCTCGGCGGTGACGTACGTTGCCGCCATGCATACGGTCGCGGTCCTCGCCCTGGACAACGTCATCCCCTCCGACCTGGCGATGCCCATCGACGCCTTCGCCCGCACGCAGCTGCCCGGCGGGCGGGACGGCTACCGGGTGCGGGTGTGCGCCGCGGAGCCGGAGGTCGACGCGGGCACCTTCACGCTGCGCGCGCACCACGACCTGAGCGGGCTCGCGGACGCGGACACGGTGATGGTGCCGGGCGTCCACGACCCGATGGCGCCGGTGCGGGAGGACGTCCTCGACGCGCTGCGCGCGGCCGCCGACGCGGGCACGCGGATCGCCTCGATCTGCGTCGGCACGTTCGTGCTCGCGCAGTCGGGGCTGCTCAAGGGGCTCAGGGCCACCACGCACTGGTACGCGACGGACCAGCTGGCCGCCGCGTACCCGGACGTGGCCGTCGACCCGGACGTCCTGTACGTGGACAACGGCCAGGTCCTCACGTCCGCGGGCGCCGCCGCCGGGCTCGACCTGTGCCTGCACATGATCCGCAGGGACTACGGCTCCGCGGTCGCCGCCGAGGCCGCGCGCGCGTCCGTCATGCCCCTGGAACGCGAGGGCGGTCAGGCCCAGTTCATCGTCAACCTGCCCCCGGCGAGCCCGCGCGGCGCCGCGCTCGAACCCCTGTTGACCTGGCTGGACGAGAACGCGGCCCGGGACCTCACGCTCGACGACATCGCCGGGCACGCGGGCCTGAGCAGCCGCACGCTGCTGCGCCGCTTCCGCGAGCAGACCGGCACGACGCCGCTGCAGTGGCTGCACCGGGCCCGCGTCCGCCGGGCCCAGCACCTCCTCGAGACCACCGAGCACCCGGTGGAGCGCATCGCCGCGCAGGTCGGCTTCGGCTCACCGACGGCGTTCCGCGACCGCTTCAAGCGGGTCGCCGGAGTCAGCCCGCAGGCGTACCGGCGGGCGTTCAGCAGCACGCAGGCGTGACGCCAGGCCTTGGTGCCACCGGTCAGGGCCCTGCTGCCACCAGTCAGGCCTTGCGCGCCAGCACGAGCCGCCAGCTCGGGCTGCCGTCGGCGCGACGGCCGAACTCCGCGAGCGGAAGCAGCTCCACCGCGAACCCGGCGCGCTCCAGGTCGGCCACCACTCCGGCCAGCGGAAACGTGCGGTAGTACATGACGAAGTGCGGCCGCCACAGCGCGTTGCGCACCCTCATCGCCCCGTCGAAGCCGAGCATGGCCCAGTACCATGGTGACGTGAGTGGCTGCGGTGCGCCGATGGGAAAGGCGAACAGGCCACCGGGGCACAGCGCCCGGTGCACCTGGGCGAAGAGCCCGGGCCGCTCCGACGGCAGGAAGTGTCCGAACGCCCCGAAGCTGACGGCCACGTCGAAGGCGCCGGTGAACGGCAGCGCGCGGGCGTCGGCCCGCACCCAGTCCACCGCGGGCCCCGCCGCCTCCGGGACGACCCCGGCCCGCGCCGCGGCCAGCATCCCGGCGCTGAAGTCGACGCCCGTCACGCGCTCCCGGCACAGCGGCAGCAGGACCTCGACGCCCGCCCCGGTGCCGCAGCACACGTCGAGCCCCGTCCCGAACGGGCCGAGCGGGCGCAGTGCCTCGACGGTCGCGTCGAGGAACCGGTCGGGCGTGCGGAACGGCGTGCGGTCGAACTTGGGAGCCAGCAGATCGTAGCCGCGCTCGGTGGAGGACAGCGCCTGAACGGCCAGTTCGCGAAGCGATGGGCCCTGGGAGGTGAACACCGGCACAGCCTAATGAGTCGGGGCACCGGGCAGGGCTCCCCCGCCGCAGACCGCGCTCACCCTCACGGAGGTACCTCCATGCGCGCACCCAGGACACCCGGCGACGGCGACCCCGCCATGGGCGCGGGCGGCGGCCCCGCCATGAGCGAGATGGCGGGCAAGACGCGGTTCGACGACATCTACGACCAGCCGGACCCGCGCGCGTACTTCGGCCGCCTCGCACCCTTCGCGTACGAGATCCCGCACCACGCCCAGGGCGTCTTCCGCCGGGCGCTCGCCGCGCGGGAACAGGCCGGCCCCGGGGGCCCGGACGGCCGCCGGATCACGGTCCTCGACCTGTGCTGTTCGTACGGCATCAACGCGGCGCTGCTCAACCACGACCTCACGCTGGACGAACTGTACGCGCACTACACCGGCGCGGAGGCGGCGGGGCTCACGCCGAGCGAACTGATCGACCGCGACAAGGAGTTCTTCGCCGCGCGCCGCCGCGCCGACGCGGTCCGGATCATCGGCGTGGACACCGCCCCCAACGCCACCGCGTACGCCCTGGCCGTCGGGCTGCTCGACGAGGCCTACGCGGAGAACCTGGAGCGCGTGCCGCCGAGCCCGCCCCTGGCCCGGGCCCTGGCCGGCGTCGGCCTGATCACCGTCACCGGAGGCATCGGCTACGTCTCGTACCGCACCTTCGACGCCCTCCTCGACTGCGTGCGGCTCCCCCTGTGGGTCAGCGCGTTCGTCCTGCGCACCGTCCCCTACGACCGGATCTCCCGGAGCCTCGCCGAGCACGGCTTGACCACCACGACCGACCCCGGCCGGCTCTACCCGCAGCGCCGGTTCACCGGCCCCGAGGAGCAGCGCGACGCCGTCGAGCGGGTGCGGGCCGCGGGCGACGACCCGACCGGCCTCGAAGCGGCGGGCCGCTACTACACGCGCCTGTACGAGTCGCGGCCCCGGCGGCCCTGACCCGTCTCCGTGGAGGCTCGCCCGCCGCCGACATCCGGGCGTATCGTTAAATATCGGACGACTCGGCGGCGACAGGGGGTCGTCATGGTGGTGGAGCTGCTCGCGGCGGGCGCGGCGACCCTGTCCGCGGGTCTGGTGTACGTGATGTCGGCCGCCCGCGTCGTCAAGCAGTACGAACGGGGCGTGGTCTTCCGGCTCGGGCGGCTGCACGGCAACGCCCGTGAGCCCGGGTTCACCATGGTCGTGCCGGGCGTCGACCGGATGCGCAAGGTCAACATGCAGATCGTGACGCTGCCGGTGCCCGCGCAGGAGGGCATCACGCGCGACAACGTCACCGTGCGGGTGGACGCGGTCGTCTACTTCAAGGTCGTCGACGCGGCCAACGCGATCGTGCAGGTGGAGGACTACCGCTTCGCGGTCTCGCAGATGGCGCAGACCTCGCTGCGGTCCATCATCGGCAAGAGCGACCTGGACGACCTGCTCTCGAATCGCGAGAAGCTCAACCAGGGCCTGGAGCTGATGATCGACAGCCCCGCCATCGGCTGGGGCGTGCAGATCGACCGCGTCGAGATCAAGGACGTATCGCTGCCGGAGACGATGAAGCGCTCCATGGCCCGGCAGGCCGAGGCCGACCGCGAGCGCCGCGCCCGGGTCATCAACGCCGACGCCGAACTCCAGGCCTCCAAGAAGCTCTCCGAGGCGGCCAAGGAGATGTCCGAACAGCCCGCCGCCCTCCAACTGCGCCTGCTGCAGACCGTCGTGGCCGTCGCCGCCGAGAAGAACTCCACCCTCGTCCTGCCCTTCCCCGTCGAACTCCTCCGCTTCCTGGAGCGCGCCGCCAAGGACAAGGAGCAGCTCCCTCCCGCGCCTTGAGCGACTCCTCCCCCGCGCCGTAAGCAACTCCCCAGCTCTTGAGGGAGCCCGCGGTCCCTGCTAGAAAACGCTTACTACTTGCGACGCCCCACCCCTCACGGCACGTGCACCGCTCCGCACCCACCCCACGGAGTCCCGCATGCCCACACCCTGGCCCCGCCGCGCCTTCCTCCTCACCTCCGGCACCTGCGCCCTCACGCTCACCGCCGGGCCCGTATCGGCGGACACGGCGGACGCGTACGCCGCACTGCGCGCCAAGTGGCGCGCCCTCGTCCTCGGCGAGGGCTTCAGCCCGACCGCCGAGCCCTTCAAGACCCGGCTCGCCGAACTCGGCGCCGCAGCGAGGCAGTTGCGGTCCACCATGGCCCCCGCGCCCGGATCCCTGTGGCCCGGTCTGTCGTACGCCGACCCCGAACCGGACACCGACCAGGAGTCGTTCGGCTACTCCGCGAACGTCGTCGCCAGCTACACGCGGCTCGCGACGATGGCGCAGGCGCACGCGCAGCCCGGCACGGGCGTGACCGGTGACGCGGGCCTGCGGGACGCCGTCCTCACCGGGCTCGACCACCTGTACGCGCAGGTCTACAACGAACGGCAGGAGCGGTTCGGCAACTGGTGGAGCTGGCAGATCGGCGCCCCGCAGGCGCTGCTCGACACCTGTGTGCTGCTGCACGACGCGCTCTCCGCCGACCAGCGGGCCCGCTACTGCGCGACCGTCGACCACTTCGTGCCGGACTCGGCGGTCGCCCGCTACAGCGGCACCAGCACGGGCGCCAACCGCGTGGACCTGTGCCGGGTCCTCGCCCTGCGCGGCGTCGTCGGCGCGAGCCCCGCGAAGATCGCCCTGGCCAGGGACGCGCTCTCGCCCGTGCTCCCCTATGTGACCAGCGGCGACGGCCTGTACCGCGACGGCTCGTTCATCCAGCACACGTACGTGCCGTACACCGGCTCGTACGGGGCGGTGTTCCTCGGCGGGCTCGGGCTGCTCTTCGCGCTGCTCGCCGGTTCGGCGTGGGAGGTGACCGACCCGAACCGGCAGATCGTCTTCGACGCCGTCGAGCGGGCCTGGGCGCCGTTCCTCTACAACGGCCTGGTGATGGACTGCGTCGCGGGCCGCGCCCTCAGCCGGGGCGTCGCCGCGTCCGACGCCCGGCGGATCCAGGCCGACGACCACCTGCGCGGCCACCCGGTCCTCGCGTCCATCGCGCTGCTCGGCCAGGGCGCGTCCGCGGCCGAGAACGCCCGCTGGCGGGGCCTGGTGAAGGGCTGGCTGCGCCGTGACTACTACAGCCCGCCGCTGAGCGACCCCCAGCTCGGCCTGCCGGGCCTCGCCCGCCTGAAGGACATCGACGACGACCCGTCGGTCACGCCGGTCCCGGAGCCGACCGGCCACCGCCTGTTCCCGAACATGGCGCGCGCCACGCACCGCCGCCCCGGCTGGGCCGCGTCGATCAGCATGGCGGACTCCCGCATCGCGTACTACGAGACGGGCAACGGCGAGAACCTGCGCGGCTGGCACACCGGCTCGGGGCTGCTCGCGTGGTGGGGCGACACCTATGCCAACGGCCAGTACAGCGACGCCTTCTGGCCCACGGCCGACCCCTACCGGCTGCCCGGCACGACCGCCTCGCGCAAGGTGCTCGCGGACGCGGCGGGCGGCGACTGGGGCGCGTCCCGCCCGGCCGTGAGCTGGGTCGGCGGCGCCACGGACGGCCACAGGGCCACGGTCGGGCAGCACCTCAGGGGGCTGCAGAGCACGCTGTCAGCGCGGAAGTCGTGGTTCTGCCTGGACGACACGATCGTGTGCCTGGGCGCGGGCATCACCTGCGCGGACGGCACGGCGGTGGAGACCACGGTCGAGAGCCGCAACCTCGGCGCGGCGGGCCGCGCGCCCTTCACGGCGGACGGCGTCACCCAACCCACCACCACGCCCTGGTCGCAGACGCTCACCGGCGCCGCGTGGGCGCACATCGGCGGCCACGGCGGCTATGTCTTCCCGGGCACGGCCACCGTGCAGGCACTGCGGGAACAGCGCACCGGCCGGTGGAGCGACGTGAACCGGGGCGGCTCCACGGCGCCCCTGACGCGTACGTATCTGACGCTGTACGTCGACCACGGCACCGACCCCACCGACGCCACGTACGCCTATCTGCTGCTCCCCGGCGCGAGCGCGGACCGCACCGCGGAGCGTGCCGCGGCCACCGGCTGGCTGACGGTGCTCGCCAACTCCGGTGCGCGGCAGGGCGTCAGCGTGCCGTCGCTCGGCGTGACCGCGGTGAACTTCTGGGCGGGGTCCACCGCCGGGCCGCTCACCGCGAGCGCGCCCTGCGCCGTGCTGATCGGCGAGCGGTCCGACGGGACGGCGACGGTGTGCGTCAGCGATCCGACGCGCGCCACGGGGGCGGGCCTGACGGTGACGTGGCACCGGCCGGTGACCGCGGTCACCGGCCGACCCGCCACGGTCACGTCGGCGACGACCGGCGCGTCCCTGACGCTCGTGTTCGCCGACCTCGCCGCCACGAAGGGCGCGACGCAGCAGGTCACCGTGCGCCTCGGCTGACGCGTCCGCGGCTAGGGCGTGTCTTTCGGATCAGGCCGGGCCCGCGACGCCTGGCACGGCACCTCGCCGCGTTGTCGCACCGCCCAAGTACGCCCAGTACGAGGACGATGCTCCGCCTTGCGATGCACCGCACCAGACGCCGCGGGCTGATCCGGCCTGATCCAAAAGACACGCCCTAGGAGGTGACCGCCGCGGGCAGGTCCGGCTTGGTCTGCGGGCGTCCGGGGACCATGCGCAGCGCGAGGACCATGGTGAGGCCGCCGCCGGGGGTGTCCTCCGCGGAGAGCGTGCCGCCCATGGACTCCGTGAAGCCGCGGGCGACCGCGAGGCCGAGGCCCACTCCGGCGCCGCGCGGGGCGTCGCCGTAGCGCTGGAACGGCTCGAAGATGCGGTCCTTGGCGTCGTCGGGGACGCCGGGTCCGCGGTCCACGACGCGCAGCTGGACCTGGTCGGCCATCGTGCTCGCGGCGACGAGGACCCGCTCGCCCGCGGGGCTGTACTTCAGGGCGTTCTCGATGACGTTGGCGACGGCGCGCTCCAGGAGGCCCTTGTCGGCGGCCACCATCGGCAGCTCCTCGGGGATGTCGAGGACGACGTGCTCGGCGGGCGTCGCCATGCCCTCCAGGGCGAGCGGCACCACTTCGTCGAGGTCGATCTCGCGGACCATCGGCTGGACGGTGTCGGTCTGGAGCCGGGACATGTCGAGGAGGTTGCCGACGAGGTGGTCGAGCCGGTCGGCGCCCGCCTCGATGGCTTCGAGGAGCTCTGCCTGGTCCTCGTCCGACCACTCGATGTCGTCGGAGCGCAGGCTGGACACGGACGCCTTGATGCCGGCGAGGGGGGTGCGCAGGTCGTGGCTGACGGCGGCGAGCAGGGCGGTGCGGATGCGGTTGCCCTCGGCGAGGGTGCGGGCCTCGGCCGCCTGGGACTGGAGGCGCTGGCGGTCGAGGACGACGGCGGCCTGCGCGGCGAACGCGGCGAGCACCCGGCGGTCCTCGGCGGGCAGGACCCGGCCCGACAGGGCGAGGGACATGTAGTCGCCGACCGGCATGTCGACGTCGGCGTCCTCGGGGCGGCCGGCGTGCGGCCGGGCTCCGACGCCGGCCGTGCAGGTCCACGGGGAGATGTCGCTCTCGCGCTCCAGGAGGGCCACGGACTCCATGGCGAACGTCTCGCGGACGGTCTCCAGGAGGGACTCCAGGCTGTTCTCGCCGCGCAGGACGCTGCCCGCCAGGTGGGACAGTATTTCCGACTCGGCGCGCAGGCGGGCCGCCTGGTGGGTGCGGCGGGCCGCCAGGTCGACCACCGACGCCACCGACACCGCGACGGCGATGAAGATCACCAGGGCGACGATGTTCTTGGGGTTGGCGATCAGTATGTGGTGGACGGGTGGTGTGAAGAAGTAGTTGAGCAGGAGCGAGCCGAACGCCGCGGACGCGAGTGCCGGGAGCATGCCGCCGAGCAGGGCCGCCGCCACGGTCAGCGTCAGGAAGAGCAGCATGTCGTTGGCGAGCCCGAGGCTGGGCGCGGCCCCGCGCAGCAGCAGCGTGAGCAGGACCGGGCCGACCATGCCGACGAGCCAGCCCCACACGATCCGGTTGCGGTCGATCCGCGTGGCGCGGGGCGCGCTGGACAGGCCGCGGCCCTTGCCCACCTCGTCGTGGGTGACCAGGTGGACGTCCAGGTCGGGGCCGGACTCGCTGGCCACGGTGGCGCTGACGCCGGGCCCGAAGACGTACTGCCAGCCCTTGCGGCGCGAGACGCCGAGGACGATCTGGGTGGCGTTGACCCCGCGCGCGAACTCCAGGAGGGCGGCGGTGATGTCCTCGCCTATGACGTGGTGGAAGCTGCCGCCCAGGTCCTCGACCAGCGTGCGCTGGACGGCGAGCTCCTTCGGCGAGGCCG